>NZ_MDGW01000592.1:0-16840 GCF_001712525.1 Shigella sp. FC1661 | reverse complement strand
TTTACGGCAGTGAGAGCAGAGATAGCGCTGATGTCCGGCAGTGCTTTTGCCGTTACGCACCACCCCGTCAGTAGCTGAACAGGAGGGACAGCTGATAGAAACAGAAGCCACTGGAGCACCTCAAAAACACCATCATACACTAAATCAGTAAGTTGGCAGCATCACCCAATTCCTTAAGTGTCCACTGAGTGTTGAAAAGAAACGCGCCAGCATTCGTTACAGCGGAGATGTTACTTGTAGTGTGGTGACTTATTCACAATTACCGGAGTTGAAACAGCCTAAATTACGTGGAAACGTTCAGACGGCGCAAAGGGAGGTTGCACCATGAGAAATCGATTGATTGCGGCGATATTGGGCTTGTTTGGCACGCTCACTGGCGTTCAGGCAGCTCCTGACGTGACCAGTGAAATTACGTATGATTTGGCATCTGGTAGAGCGGATTATTACTTCTGGAAGGATGAAGCGTCGGCAGGAAATAATGGATATATGTGGTATGAATGTTCGTATCCTGACCTCCAACAAACCTGTACAGCTAATGGAAATATATCGACAGTACAAATCTATTTAACTGAACAACGCAGTGGGATGCGTTGGCCGGTAAAACTCAAAGGATTTAAAACAGCCATTGTAAGTAGCGATGAAGCGCCGCCAGGATGCAAGGGGGGCAAAGGGCTTCAGACGAATCTTAAGGATTCTAATAGATCTTCATGTACAGAAGATGGTCAACATTATTATATATACGATACAAAGTTTCTTACGCTCTACCTTGAGCAGACAGAGATGAAGAATTTGCCGATTGGTGGCGTCTGGAAGGGGAAAGTTAAATTACATTCGAACAGCCCGGCCCAGGACTATTTCGCAAATATTACCCTGAATACGCTCGACCCCAACCATATTGACGTGTTCTTCCCGGAGTTCGCCCACGCCACGCCAAGGGTGCAGTTAGACTTGCATCCAACAGGAAGCGTTAACGGCAGCAACTACGCGCAAGATCTGACCATGTTGGACATGTGCCTGTACGATGGTTTTAACGGTAATGCCATCAGTTATGAAATCATGCTCAAAGATGAAGGGCGACCAGCTGCAGGGCGCAGAGACGGTGACTTCTCTATCTATCGTCAGGGAGGAACCTCTACCGACGAGGGAGAACGCATTGATTACCGGGTCAAAATGTACAACCCGGAAACCGGTGGGCAAATTGATGTGCGCAATAATGAAAATATGGTCTGGAACAGCATTAACCTGAAAAGTGTGCGTCCGGTGGTACTGCCCGGTATTCGCTATGCCGTGATGTGTGTGCCGACACCCTTGACTCTGGCAGTCGATAAATTCAGCGTGATGGATAAACAGGCCGGGTACTACATGGGCAAATTGTCAGTAATCTTTACGCCTTCCTTGCCAACCATCAATTAACCCTGCAAAGCGGACAAACGCTTTTTTCTATATAAACGACGAAGCCGCCTGATAAGGCGGCTTCGTCGTTATAACTTACGTTAAACGTTAATGTTGCGGTGCGGGATCGTTATGTGATTCCTGCGCTACCTCAATCGCCGGTTTGTTCTGCAACACGGTCCAGATAACCAGCGCACCTAACAGGTCGAACACTGCCAGTACTGCGAACAGCGGGCTGAAGCCGATGGTGTCAGCCAGTGCACCGACAACCAGCGAAAACAGCGTACTTGCCAGCCATGCGGACATCCCGGTTAAACCGTTCGCCGTCGCCACTTCGTTACGACCGAACACGTCAGAAGAGAGCGTAATCAGCGCGCCAGACAGTGCCTGATGAGCAAAACCACCGATACACAGCAGCATAATTGCGACATACGGGTTGGTGAACAGGCCGATCATACCCGGGCCAATCATCAGCACTGCACCCAGCGTTACGACCATCTTACGGGAAACGATCAGGTTCACACCAAACCAACGTTGGAACAGCGGCGGCAGGTAACCACCGAGGATACAACCGAGGTCAGCAAACAGCATCGGCATCCAGGCGAACATCGCGATCTCTTTCAGGTTAAAGCCGTAAACTTTAAACATGAACAGCGGGATCCACGCGTTAAAAGTACCCCAGGCTGGTTCTGCCAGGAAACGCGGCAGCGCGATACCCCAGAACTGACGGTTACGCAGGATCTGACCAACGGACATTTTCTTCGCCGTGCTCACCTGGTGCTGGGCTTCCTGACCATTAATAATATAGTCGCGTTCTTCATCGGTCAGATGCTTCTGGTCGCGCGGATGTTTATAGAAAATCAGCCATGCCATCGCCCAGATAAAGCTCAATGCACCGGAGATGATAAATGCCATCTGCCAGCTGTGCATTACGATTGCCCATACCACCAGCGGCGGCGCGATCATCGCACCAATCGAAGAACCTACGTTAAAGTAACCTACCGCGATGGAACGCTCTTTCGCCGGGAACCATTCGGAGCTGGCTTTCAGACCCGCCGGGATCATCGCTGCTTCCGCGGCACCGACTGCACCACGAGCAATCGCCAGGCCACCCCTGCTACCAGCCAGCGCGGTTGCACCACAGAATACGGCCCACAGTACAGCAAACATTGCATAACCGATTTTCGTACCCAGCACATCCAGTACATAGCCCGCTACCGGTTGCATGACCGTATAAGCAGCAGAATAGGCTGCGATGATATAGGAATACTGTTGGGTGGAGATGTTTAACTCTTCCATCAGAGTTGGCTCAGCTGCCGCCACAGTGTTACGCGTCAGGTAACCAAGCACGGTGCCAAGCGTCACCAGTGCGATCATATACCAACGTAACCCTTTAATTTTACGCATGTAAAACCTCATCGTTTTGTTATATCCGCAGGAAGCGCGGCCATCATCCCGCCAGAGGCTGAAGATGTTAGTTACGACCGGGTAACCGAAAAAAAACCGGCACGCCCCGAACGTTGCCATGAAAGTTTCGTGCTAATTCGGCTTCCGTACCGGTTAACCCGATTCATCTAACAAATGAATGAATCGGCAATTTGCATTCCGTCGACTTATGATTTGCGACGGCAGAAAGATAACTTGTCGTACAACTTTAAAAGGTGAGAGCCAACATAAATGTGCGAATATTTGTAGGGACATTACCTGACGACAGCGAGGCCAGTACTGGCGCGGCCTGCAGCGAGATTTACCACTTTGAGAGTAATTTTTTTAACTACGTTTATTGATCTAACTCACGAAAATATCTTCGGACTCTGGAAATTGGTGTGATAACTTTGTCAGCATCGCACCATAAGCAAGCTAGCTCACTCGTTGAGAGGAAGACGAAAATGACTCCGTTTATGACTGAAGATTTCCTGTTAGATACCGAATTTGCCCGCCGTCTGTATCACGACTACGCAAAAGACCAGCCGATTTTCGATTACCATTGCCATTTGCCGCCGCAGCAGATTGCGGAAGACTATCGTTTTAAAAACCTGTATGACATCTGGCTGAAAGGCGATCACTACAAATGGCGCGCTATGCGTACCAACGGTGTGGCCGAGCGTCTGTGTACCGGTGATGCGTCTGACCGTGAAAAATTTGACGCCTGGGCGGCGACTGTTCCGCACACTATCGGCAACCCGTTATACCACTGGACGCACCTCGAACTGCGTCGTCCGTTTGGTATCACTGGCAAATTGCTTTCTCCGTCAACTGCCGATGAAATCTGGAACGAATGTAACGAACTGCTGGCGCAGGATAACTTCTCCGCGCGCGGCATCATGCAGCAGATGAACGTGAAAATGGTCGGCACCACCGATGACCCGATCGATTCTCTGGAGCATCACGCAGAGATCGCCAAAGACGGCTCTTTCACCATCAAAGTGCTGCCGAGCTGGCGTCCGGACAAAGCCTTCAACATCGAACAGGCGACCTTTAACGACTACATGGCGAAGCTGGGCGAAGTTTCCGATACCGACATTCGCCGCTTTGCTGACCTGCAAACTGGCTTGACCAAACGTCTGGATCACTTCGCCGCTCACGGCTGTAAAGTGTCTGACCATGCGCTAGACGTGGTGATGTTTGCTGAAGCGAACGAAGCGGAACTGGACAGCATTCTGGCGCGCCGTCTGGCTGGCGAAACCCTGAGCGAGCACGAAGTGGCACAGTTCAAAACTGCGGTACTGGTGTTCCTTGGTGCCGAATATGCACGTCGCGGCTGGGTACAGCAGTACCACATTGGCGCGCTGCGTAATAACAACCTGCGTCAGTTCAAACTGCTGGGGCCGGATGTAGGCTTTGACTCCATCAACGACCGTCCGATGGCAGAAGAGTTGTCTAAGCTGCTGAGCAAGCAGAACGAAGAAAACCTGCTGCCGAAAACCATTCTGTACTGCCTGAACCCGCGCGATAACGAAGTGCTGGGCACCATGATCGGTAACTTCCAGGGCGAAGGTATGCCGGGCAAAATGCAGTTCGGTTCCGGCTGGTGGTTTAACGATCAGAAAGACGGTATGGAACGTCAGATGACCCAACTGGCGCAGCTCGGTTTGCTGAGCCGCTTTGTCGGTATGCTGACTGACAGCCGTAGCTTCCTGTCATACACCCGTCACGAATACTTCCGCCGCATTCTGTGCCAGATGATCGGTCGCTGGGTGGAAGCGGGCGAAGCACCGGCGGACATCAACCTGCTGGGCGAGATGGTGAAAAATATTTGCTTTAACAATGCGCGTGACTACTTCGCCATTGAACTGAACTAAGGTCTGGGGTTGATATGCAATACATCAAGATCCATGCGCTGGATAACGTCGCGGTCGCTTTAGCGGATTTGGCTGAAGGCACAGAAGTCAGTGTCGATAACCAGACTGTTACGCTGCGCCAGGATGTTGCTCGTGGACATAAATTTGCGTTAACGGATATCGCAAAAGGGGCCAATGTCATCAAATATGGCCTGCCGATTGGTTATGCATTGGCGGATATTGCGGCGGGGGAACACGTCCACGCCCACAATACGCGCACGAATCTGAGCGATCTGGATCAGTATCGCTATCAACCTGATTTTCAGGATCTGCCTGCGCAAGCGGCAGATCGTGAAGTGCAGATCTATCGTCGCGCTAACGGCGATGTCGGGGTGCGTAACGAGCTGTGGATCCTGCCAACCGTGGGCTGTGTCAACGGCATCGCGCGGCAGATCCAGAACCGTTTTCTGAAAGAGACCAACAACGCTGAAGGTACCGACGGCGTGTTCCTCTTCAGCCACACCTACGGCTGCTCACAGCTGGGCGACGATCACATTAATACCCGCACCATGCTGCAAAACATGGTGCGCCACCCGAACGCAGGCGCAGTGCTGGTGATTGGTCTGGGCTGTGAAAACAACCAGGTTGCCGCATTCCGTGAAACGCTGGGCGATATCGATCCTGAACGCGTTCATTTCATGATCTGCCAACAGCAGGATGATGAGATCGAAGCCGGGATCGAGCATTTGCATCAGCTGTATAACGTGATGCGCAACGATAAACGCGAGCCAGGCAAACTCAGCGAACTGAAGTTTGGTCTGGAGTGCGGTGGTTCTGACGGTCTTTCTGGTATTACTGCTAACCCGATGCTGGGGCGTTTCTCTGACTACGTGATTGCTAACGGCGGTACTACCGTACTGACCGAAGTGCCGGAGATGTTTGGCGCAGAGCAGTTGCTGATGGACCATTGCCGCGACGAAGCAACGTTTGAAAAACTGGTCACCATGGTCAACGACTTTAAACAGTACTTTATTGCCCATGATCAGCCGATCTACGAAAACCCATCACCGGGGAACAAAGCGGGCGGTATCACCACGCTGGAAGACAAATCACTTGGCTGTACCCAGAAAGCGGGTTCCAGTGTCGTGGTTGACGTGCTGCGTTACGGCGAGCGTCTGAAAACGCCAGGGCTGAACTTGTTAAGTGCGCCGGGTAACGATGCCGTAGCGACCAGCGCCCTGGCGGGTGCGGGCTGCCATATGGTGCTGTTCAGTACTGGTCGCGGCACGCCATACGGTGGATTTGTGCCGACGGTGAAAATCGCCACCAACAGTGAACTGGCGGCGAAGAAAAAACACTGGCTCGACTTTGACGCGGGTCAGCTGATCCACGGTAAAGCGATGCCGCAGTTGCTGGAAGAATTTATCGACACCATCGTTGAGTTTGCCAACGGTAAACAAACCTGCAACGAGCGTAACGACTTCCGCGAACTGGCGATCTTCAAAAGCGGCGTAACGCTATAAAGTCGAAATGAGTTGTTAATAAAAAACGGCGTTTCATAATGTGAAGCGCCGTTTGCTTTTCCATACCTGATAAGGATTTATCATGACCGCGTATTGGCTGGCCCAGGGCGTGGGTTTCATCGCCTTTCTGATTGGTATCACAACATTTTTCAATCGTGACGAACGTCGCTTCAAAAAGCAGCTTTCGGTCTATAGCGCCGTTATTGGCGTACATTTTTTTCTTCTGGGCACCTATCCCGCTGGTGCCAGTGCCATCCTTAATGCCATTCGTACATTGATTACCTTACGCACGCGCAGCTTATGGGTAATGGCGATTTTTATTGTGCTGACTGGCGGAATTGGCCTCGCGAAGTTCCATCATCCTGTCGAACTATTGCCGGTTATCGGTACGATTGTCAGTACCAGGGCGCTGTTCCGCTGTAAAGGGCTCACCATGCGCTGCGTGATGTGGTTTTCAACGTGTTGCTGGGTGATTCACAACTTCTGGGCGGGGTCGATAGGCGGCACAATGATTGAGGGTAGTTTTCTGCTTATGAATGGCTTGAATATCATTCGTTTCTGGCGGATGCAGAAAAGGGGAATTGATCCGTTTAAAGTAGAGAAAACCCCTCCCGCCGTAGACGAAAGGGGTTAAACAATTAATTACGCAGGGCGCTATTTGCCAGACGATCGTCTTCCGCCTGGCAAGCTGCCGCAGTGAACAGCACGTCAGTTGAAGAGTTCAGCGCGGTTTCGCAAGAGTCCTGCAATACGCCGATGATAAAGCCGACGGCAACCACCTGCATGGCGATATCGTTCGAAATACCGAACATATTACAGGCCAGCGGGATCAGCAGCAGAGAACCCCCCGCCACGCCGGATGCGCCACAGGCACACAGAGAAGCCACCACGCTCAACAGCAGCGCCGTGGGCAGATCGACCGGGATACCCAGCGTATTAACCGCAGCCAGCGTCAACACGGTAATGGTGATTGCTGCGCCCGCCATATTGATGGTGGCACCCAGCGGAATAGAAACGGAATAGGTATCGCGATCCAGATTCAGCTTTTCACACAGTGCCATATTCACCGGAATGTTCGCCGCAGAGCTGCGGGTGAAGAAGGCATACACGCCGCTTTCGCGCAGGCACAGCAGCACCAGCGGGAACGGGTTACGACGAATTTTCCACCACACCAGCAATGGGTTAACCACCAGCGCCACCAGTAACATACAGCCAACCAGCACGACCAGCAGTTGCGCGTAGCCCCACAGTGTGGAGAAACCGGTGGTTGCCAGGGTAGAAGAAACCAGACCAAAAATACCAATCGGTGCGAAGCGAATGACCAGTTTCACCATAAAGGTGACGGCATTCGACAGATCGTTGACCAGGTTTTTGGTGGTCTCGTTACCGTGACGCAGTGCGAAACCGAGGCCAATTGCCCACACCAGGATCCCGATGTAGTTACCTTTCAGCAGCGCGTCGATGGGGTTGGAAACCATGCTCATTACCAGCCCGCGCATCACTTCTACAATGCCTGACGGTGGCGAAATATCACCCGCGCTACTGGATAAGTGCAGGGTAGAAGGGAAGGCGAAGCTGAAAACGACTGCGGCCAGAGCAGCAGAGAAGGTACCCAGCAGATAGAGGAACAAAATAGGGCGGATATTGGTTTTCTGCCCGTGCTGGTGGTTAGCAATAGATGCCATCACCAGCATCAACACCAGGATGGGGGCAACGGCTTTCAGTGCGCCGACGAACAAAGTACCTAACAGACCAACAGCTTCCGCCGCGGGTTTTGAGATCCATGCCAGAAGAATCCCCAGAACAAGGCCGACCAGGATTTGTTTTACCAGGCTGCCATGAGCCAGACGCCGGAATAGCCCCGGTGAACGTTGCGTAGTCATTTTTCGATCCTTTCATTGTGTTGTCGCACATCCCTGGTGCGTTCTGTCGACGCATCTTTCAGGATGTAACAAAGTGTTTGCAAGGTCGAGTATAAGGAAAGTTACAGCTTCGGGAAGCGAAAAATGCTGGATTTTAAAGAGAGGTCATATTTTGCAACTTAATTGTTACATTTGTTTGACATAAACAGAGGGAAGGACTGGCTACTAAGGCTGATTAGATAACATATGGGCAAAACTATTTGGAATATGAGAACGGTTGCGCTCCTTTAATGTGCTATGCCATATAAAGTCACTGGCGCAGGGAGCGCGCAGGGGGCGGCCAATCGCCGCCGCCCCCTGCCCCCCAGGCTCTGGCGAACAAAATCGCCGCTGCGCGATTCCCTCAGCTTATCCCTTGCGGCTACCGGGTCGGGCGCAAGGGAACGTCCCTGTAAGATGCGCCCTCGCCGCGCATCCATGCGCGTCGCCCCGGCCTCCAGGGAACGCTTCGGCGATTTTGACGCCACCAACAGCCGTGCGGTCTTTTTGTAAAGAGCTACAAGCCAATTACATAATTAATAGCTCACCTTTGTCTGGAATGAGTTATCTCTAGGAATGGCTTAATATACAGCGAATCATTCTCCCCGCTGCTTATCATGCCGATAATTCACCCAGGCGTTGATAATAAACGTCATCACCAGAATGCCAAACACCACGCCCAGCGAGACGGCGATTGGAATATGGTAGAAGTCGACAATCAGCATCTTGATACCGATAAACACCAGGATCACCGCCAGGCCATATTTGAGCATCGAGAAACGCTCTGCTACGCCCGCCAGCAGGAAATACATCGCACGCAGGCCGAGGATCGCAAACAGGTTTGAGGTCAGCACAATGAACGGGTCAGTGGTCACGGCGAAGATAGCCGGAATGCTATCCACGGCGAAAATCACGTCGCTCAATTCCACCAGAATCAGTACCAGCATCAGCGGTGTGGCGTACAGCAATCCATTCTTACGCACAAAGAAATGCTCGTTGTCGATGGTGTCGGTCATGCGCAAATGACCGCGTAGCCAGCGCACCAGCGGCTTGTTGCCAATGCCTGATTCATCTTCATGGGCGAGCGCCATCTTCACGCCGGTAAACAGCAGGAAGGCACCGAAGATATACAGGATCCAGTCGAACTGCGAAATTAGCCAGCTGCCAGTGAAGATCATGATGGTACGCAGAACAATCGCCCCGAGCACGCCATACACCAGCACGCGGCGTTGTAATGCCGCCGGAACAGAGAAATAGCTGAACAACATCAGCCAGACAAAGACGTTATCGACCGCCAGCGATTTCTCAATCAGATAACCCGTGAGAAAGGCCAGTGCCTGTGGATCGGCAACGGCGCGACCTTCGGTTTGCACCAGATACCACCAGAAAGCGGCGTTAAACAGTAACGACAGCGTCACCCAAACCAGCGACCAGGCCGCAGCCTGTTTCATGGTCATGGCATGTGCCCCACGACGCCCCTGCAACAACAGGTCGATAGCCAGCATAATGGCGACAACAACAGCGAATCCGCCCCATAGCAACGGCGTGCCGACAGTATTCATAGAAGTTCCTTACACATAAAAAAAACGGCCAACGTCGGAAGACGTCAGCCGCTGCTTTTTATGCATAGACCTCGCCTTCCGGCAAGGTCTCACTTACAACAAAAAAGGAATACGTCTGCGTATTCCTTTCGGGTTGCCCGGTGACCGGATGTGGTTTTTCACACATCGTAATGACGATCGACCGGCAATGAAGTTACTCCCCTTTGCAGGTAACAAAGTATGACAGACCATTCAGCCAGTCAATGGTCTGTTACATACCTTTTACACTGTTTTACTTTGGCAATTATAGTTTTACGCTATCTGCCGGAAAAATCACCCCAGTCTGGCGGCGGATCTCAGTCAGCAGTTTGGCGGTGATGCGACTGACCGCCAGCCCTGGATGATCCACCAGATGCTCATCCACCAGGGTAGCAAACAGCTCTGCTTCGTAGAGCATGGTATTAATATGCTGCGGCTGGGTGAGATCCTGCATCTGGCTGCCACGCGGCACGAAGCACACTTTCTGGCATTCAGACAGTTTTTCAATCACCAGCGATCCCGCTTCGCCCTGAATCTCGCTTTCCAGGACAGAATCACTGACCTTTGAGTGCAGCAACGTAACGCTGAAATCACCGTAATCCATCACCACCACGCCGTGGGCATCTACGCCGCTTGCCAACAAACTGGCGGTTGCCTGCACGCTTTTCGGTTCACCGAATAATGCCACCGCCGACGCCAGGCAGTAAAAGCCGATATCCATAATTGAACCGTTAGAGAATGCCGGATTAAAGGTGTTGGGATTCTCACCATCCAGGTAACGTTGATACCGCGAGGAATACTGGCAATAGTTGAAAAAGACTTTACGCAATTTGCCGACTTTCGGCAGCGCCTGGCGCAGCAAATGAAAGTTCGGCAGGCTGGCGGTTTTAAATGCCTCAAACAGCACCACCTGATTTTCCCGCGCACAGGCAATGGCGGCATCCACTTCCGCCAGATTCGACGCCAGTGGTTTCTCGCAAATCACATGAATTTTATGGCTAAGGAAAAGTTGTGTCTGGGAAAAGTGCAGGGCATTCGGGCTGGCAATATACACCGCGTCAATGGCATCGCTTTCCGCCATCGCTTCCAGCGAGGTAAACAGATGCTCGACAGAAAAATCATTGGCGAAGTGCTGGGCCTGTTCAAGGCTGCGGGAATATACGGCGGTTAACTTGTATTTACCGCTCTCATGGGCGGCCTCGACGAACTGGCGAGTGATCCAGTTCGTACCAATCACAGCGAAACGTATCATAACGCGTGGATACTCCATAAAGGGATTCTGTCGTCAATGTAGCACGCCTTTTTCATCTTCGACGTGCGCAGATACGCATTATTCTTTTGCCGGACAGCCATGCTCACTAAACGGCCCAATCATGACCGATGGCCCGAGATATTTCGGCTGGCGATGGAGGATTTTGGCGTCAATCACGGCGCTGACACGAGCGAGTTTCTCCCGCAGTTGAGTATAAAAACCGTGCTTCATATTGAGGTCAGGCGCGTTAAAACCGATAGCGTCGATGCTGTACTGTTTTGCCAGCCAGATGGCGCGTTGGTTATGAAATTCTTGCGAGATAATGGTGATATGGTTTTCACCAAAAACCTTTTTGGCACGCACTACCGAATCCAGCGTTGAGAATCCGGCATAGTCGCAGAAGATCACTTTCGCCGGTACGCCTTTAGCGATCAAAGCCTTCTGCATACCTGATGCTTCATCGTAATTTTTACGTCCGTTATCGCCACTTACCAGTAGCCATTTCACTTTTCCGGCGTGGTACAACGCTGCTGCGGTATCAATACGTCGGGTAAAGTAGCGATTACCCGGCCTGGCCCCCAGCAATAAGCCCACGTTACGCGCCGGAACTGCGTTGACATCGCTCCAGGTCAGCTGCTTGCTGGCGTTGACCATTACTCGATCGGCGATAAAAATGGTCGCTCCTGCCACAAGTAACAGTAAGCAGGCAATCTTTAGAGTCCGGCGAGAAAAACAAATACGGAGAAGAAGGCGGGGCTGCATGGTCGTTATCCTTAACGAAAGGGGGGAGGTCGATTTTAGGCGCTAAAGAAAGAAAAGATAACGCCTGACATCATTTTCAGATTTTGTCCTGCCCAAGCGACAACTGCGTTAGCCACAGCCGGGTGTCGAACTCCAGCTGGTGGTACTGCGGCTCCATATGGCAGCACAACTGGTAAAACGCTTTGTTATGCTCTTTCTCCTTCAGGTGCGCCAGTTCGTGCACCACGATCATACGTAAAAACGGTTCCGGCGCGTTGCGAAACACAGTAGCGACGCGGATCTCTGCTTTTGCTTTCAGCTTGCCGCCCTGCACACGAGAAACAGCGGTATGTAACCCGAGCGCGTTTTTTAGCACATGGATCTTATTGTCATACATCACTTTATTGATCGGCGGGGCATTGCGCAGAAACTGATTTTTTAGATCCTGAGTATATTGCCAGAGGGCTTTATCGGTGGCGTAGTCGTGTGTTCCCGGATAGCGTTTTGCCAGCACATCGCCCAGACGCTGTTCGTTAATCAGCGTTCGCACCTGGGAAAGTAGCTGCTCGGGATAACCCTGAAGATAAGTAAGATTGCTCATAACCGCCCACGAAAAAGAGAAAAAGGGTATACTCACGCACCCTTTTCAGGGGCAACGTCGAAATTTTATCATTCAGGAGGGCCGATGAGCCACTTAGACAACGGTTTCCGTTCACTGACACTACAACGTTTTCCGGCGACGGATGACGTTAACCCGCTACAGGCGTGGGAAGCGGCGGATGAATATTTGCTGCAACAGTTGGACGACACAGAAATCCGCGGCCCGGTGTTGATCCTGAATGATGCCTTTGGTGCGTTAAGCTGCGCGCTGGCAGAACATAAGCCGTACAGCATTGGCGACTCATACATCAGTGAACTGGCGACGCGCGAGAATTTACGCCTCAACGGGATTGATGAGTCGAGCGTGAAGTTTCTCGACAGCACCGCCGACTACCCGCAACAGCCGGGTGTGGTGCTGATCAAAGTGCCGAAAACACTGGCATTGCTGGAACAACAACTGCGTGCGCTGCGCAAAGTGGTCACGTCGGATACACGTATTATTGCCGGTGCCAAAGCCCGTGACATTCACACTTCCACGCTGGAACTGTTCGAAAAAGTGCTCGGCCCGACCACCACCACGCTGGCATGGAAAAAAGCGCGCCTGATTAATTGCACGTTCAATGAACCGCCGCTGGCCGATGCGCCGCAGACCGTTAGCTGGAAGCTGGAAGGTACTGACTGGACTATCCATAACCATGCGAATGTCTTCTCCCGCACCGGGCTTGATATCGGCGCGCGCTTCTTTATGCAACATCTGCCAGAGAATCTCGAAGGGGAGATTGTCGATCTCGGTTGCGGTAATGGCGTTATTGGTCTGACGCTGCTTGATAAAAACCCGCAGGCGAAAGTGGTGTTTGTCGATGAATCGCCGATGGCGGTTGCTTCCAGCCGTTTGAACGTTGAAACCAACATGCCAGAGGCGTTGGATCGCAGCGAGTTTATGATCAACAACGCGCTCTCCGGCGTGGAGCCTTTCCGCTTTAATGCTGTGCTCTGCAACCCGCCGTTTCACCAACAACATGCGCTGACCGATAACGTCGCCTGGGAGATGTTCCACCATGCCCGCCGCTGCCTGAAAATCAACAGCGAGCTGTATATTGTTGCCAACCGTCACTTGGATTACTTCCATAAACTGAAGAAGATTTTCGGCAACTGCACCACCATCGCCACGAATAATAAATTTGTGGTGCTGAAAGCAGTGAAGCTGGGGCGTCGTCGGTAAGATTGGGAGTTACCTGCCGGATGCGGCGTTAACGCCTTATCCGGCCTACGTTCAGCACGTTACTCCCAGGCCGGATAAGACGCGGCAAGCGTCGCATCCGGCAATGTCTGCCCAGTTCTGGAATCGCGCTTCCATAAAACAAAAAATCCCTCTCACCATCCTCTACATTCTCTTGTTTAGCGTTTTTCTACGTTTATTCTTCCGTCACACAGATAAATTCATACGTTGCCAATCTGTCAACGGATGTTATCATATTGCCAATTTGTCAACGGACGTGATGAAGAATGCACCTGATAACTCAAAAAGCATTGAAAGATGCTGCGGAAAAATACCCGCAACATAAAACGGAGTTGGTGGCTCTGGGGAACACGATTGCTAAGGGATATTTCAAAAAACCTGAGTCATTAAAAGCAGTATTCCCATCTCTGGATAACTTCAAATATCTGGATAAGCATTATGTTTTCAATGTTGGGGGCAATGAATTACGTGTTGTAGCAATGGTCTTTTTTGAATCGCAAAAGTGCTACATACGTGAAGTTATGACGCATAAAGAATACGATTTCTTTACCGCTGTTCATCGTACTAAGGGGAAAAAATGATTGCGATTGCCGACATCTTGCAAGCAGGAGAAAAGCTAACTGCGGTGGCCCCTTTTCTGGCGGGTATTCAGAACGAGGAACAATACACCCAGGCGCTGGAACTGGTAGATCATCTGCTGCTCAACGATCCTGAAAACCCCTTGCTGGATCTGGTGTGTGCCAAAATAACCGCGTGGGAAGAATCAGCGCCCGAATTTGCGGAATTTAATGCCATGGCTCAAGCCATGCCTGGCGGTATAGCCGTGATTCGTACCCTTATGGATCAATATGGTTTAACCCTTGCCGATCTGCCGGAAATTGGCAGTAAATCTATGGTGTCACGCGTTTTGAGCGGGAAGAGGAAATTAACGCTGGAACACGCTAAAAAATTGGCAACGCGATTCGGCATTTCTCCCGCCTTGTTTATTGATTAACGCGACGTGCCGGATGCGTTGCATCCGGCGCTTCAAATAACGATTTAAATCTCCAGCGCCAGCCGTGTTCCCTGGGCAATTGCCCGTCGTGCGTCCAGCTCCATAGCCACATCGCAGCCGCCAATTAAATGCACAGTTTTCCCGCTATCAATCAGCGGTTGCGCCAGCGCGCGGTTTGGCTCTTGCCCTGCGCAGATCACCACATTGTCCACAGCTAATACCTGCGTTTCGCCGTTGATCACCACATGCAGCCCGTCATCGTCAATCTTCTGATAACTTACGCCTGGGATCATTTTCACACCCCGCGAGAGCAGGGTGGTGCGATGGATCCAGCCGGTGGTTTTGCCTAACCCCTGTCCCGGTTTGCTGGCTTTGCGCTGGAGCATCACAATTTGCCGTGGGCTACGCGGGATCTGCATTCCCTGCGGGCTTAAGCCACCAGCCTGTTGTAGGCTGCTGTCGATCCCCCACTCATTACAGAACCTGGCGATATTCTGGCTGGTGGATTCGCCCGGCTGACTTAAATACATCGCCGTATCAAAACCAATCCCGCCACAACCGATGATGGCAACCTTGTTGCCTACCGGCGCTTTGTCGCGCAGTACATCGAGATAACTCAATACCTTCGGATGATCGATCCCGTCGATAGGCGGAACGCGCGGCACGATCCCACTGGCGAGGATCGTTTCATCGAACGCCTGTAACTGATCCGCCGTCACGGTGTGATTGAGTTTCAGCGTCACGCCCGTCACTTCGATCATCCGGTGGTAATAGCGCAGCGTTTCGTAAAACTCCTCTTTGCCGGGGATCTGTTTGGCGATATTAAACTGCCCGCCGATCTCGCTGTGGGCATCAAACAATGTTACCTGATGCCCACGCGCCGCCGCGTTAATGGCAAACGCCAGCCCAGCAGGTCCCGCACCGACCACCGCCAGATTTTTTTTCTGCACGGCAGGAAGGATTGGCATTTTGGTTTCGTGGCAGGCGCGAGGATTCACCAGGCACGAGGTGACTTTGCCAACGAAGATCTGATCGAGGCAGGCCTGATTGCAGCCAATGCAGGTGTTGATCTCATCGGCTCGCCCCGATTGCGCTTTTGACAGCAGTTCCGCATCAGCAAGAAACGGTCGTGCCATCGATACCATATCGGCATCGCCGCGCGAGAGAATATCGTCGGCAACCTGCGGATCGTTAATCCGGTTGGTGGTTACCAGCGGCAGCGAGACGTGGCCTTTCAGTTTGCGCGTGACCCAGCTAAATGCGCCGCGCGGCACGGGCGTGGCAATGGTCGGAATACGTGCTTCATGCCAGCCAATGCCGGTGTTGATAATGGTCGCGCCCGCCGCTTCAATGGCCTGCGCCAGCTCTACCGTTTCGGCAAAAGTCCCGCCGTCTTCGACCAGGTCGAGCATCGACAGTCGGTAGATAATAATGAAGTCGTTGCCGACGCGTTCGCGCACCGCACGCACTACTTCTACGGCAAATCGCATCCGGTTGCGGTAATCGCCGCCCCACTGGTCACTACGCTGATTGGTGTGCAGCGTCAGAAATTCGTTGATCAAATACCCTTCGGACCCCATTACCTCTACACCGTCGTATCCTGCCTCCCGTGCCAGTTGCGCGCAGTGGGCGAAATCGTCGATCAGTTGCAGGATCTCTTCATGGGTGAGTTCGTGAGGAACGAAACGGTTGATGGGGGCCTGCAATGCGGAGGGAGCGACCAGATGCGGTTGGTAGCTGTAGCGCCCGGTATGCAAAATTTGCAGGGCTATTTTGCCGCCTTCCTGATGTACCGCTTCGGTAATGGTGCGATGGTGTGGGATCTGGCTGGCGTCGTTGAGCATTGCGCCACCTTCCATGCCAACGCCTGTTAAATCTGGTGCAATGCCGCCGCTGACAATCAGCGCCACGCCGTGACGGGCGCGTTCGGCATAAAACGCTGCCAGCCGCTCGGCACCGTCCGGGTATTCCTCCAGCCCGGTGTGCATTGAGCCCATCAACACGCGGTTTTTTAACGTGGTAAAACCTAAATCCAGCGGGGCGAACAGCGACGGGTAGCTCATAAAATTGTCCAGTATGTAAAATAATTGTTATGTGGTCGGATGAGTTCTAATTTAGCCGTCGCCGGAGAAAAGGGAAAAGGGGAGTGCGGGGTTTGTGATGGGATTCAAAAAGAATACGCCCGGTGGTAACGCCGGATGCGACGCTTGCCGTGTTTTATCCGGCCTGGGGGATTGCACATGTAGGGCGGATAAGGCGTTCACGCCGCATCCGCCAGTGGCGCGGTGCAGATGCCGGATGCGACGCTTGTCGCGTCTTATCCGACCTAGGGAATG
>NZ_MDGW01000591.1:0-16849 GCF_001712525.1 Shigella sp. FC1661 | reverse complement strand
ACAGGTAAAGCCCTGTTTATGGCGCTCAGGAGCCAGCGCCCACCTGCCGGGCTAATCCACCACTCTGATCGAGGTTCACAGTACTGCGCATACGATTACCGGGTCATACAGGAGCAGTCTGGTCTGAAAACATCAATGTCGCGTAAAGGTCACTGTTACGACAACGCTCCGATGGAAAGCTTCTGGGGAACGCTGAAAAATGAGAGCCTGAGCCACTATCGTTTTAATAACCGGGATGAAGCCATCTCAGTAATACGGGAATACATTGAGATTTTCTACAATCGTCAGCGTCGTCACTCTCGTCTGGGGAATATCTCCCCGGCAGCCTTCAGGGAAAAATATCATCAGATGGCTGCTTAAAAAAAGAACAAATGGTAGTGTCCGCTATTGCCAGTACACCTCATTCACATAGACATTCAGCTGGCTGTTGCCTGCGGTGATGTCATACCCCAGTATCATGCTGGCACGCCCCAGCAGCGATTCGTAGTGATTCAGATGTATATTGAGGCCATTACTCGCCTTCATAGCCATCTCATTCTGGTGGCTGTATGTAAGCTGGGTTTGCGGCTCTATATAGAACCCATAACCAGTAGGGGACAGGTTGAACCTCTGCCCGGCTTCCAGGGAGATGCTCATTCCATTCGCAGTGCCGTTGGCGTTAACGCCGTTGTTATGACTGTCCAGTACGTGGAAACTATTTTTCTGGCGCGATGCTTTTATAACGAGATCGCTGTAAAAACCGTTTTGTGCCATGTAACTGGCGTACATTCCCATGTAGTCTGAACGTGCGGTACCGTCGCCTCCGCTATAGTCCGGCGATGCATGTGTTGAGCCAATATACAGACCGACATACAACGGCATTTCATCAGAGAGACGTTTATCCCCACCAAACTGGATACCGCTGTAACCCATGTCAAAGCCGCTCAGTTTGCCACTGGCAAAGGAGTCCAGGCTTCCCCCATAACTGTGCAACCAGATATTACCGTCTTTACTCTGATTTCGCAGGTCACCCATCCGTTGCATCAGCGTACGGTTTTCAACATAGTTCAATAAGTAACCGACATTGAGATAATTGCCGCCAGCATCTGCGGTCGTGGTGGGTTTAGGCGTGGGAGCGGGTTCAGGCGTAGGATCGGGGTTGACTATGGGAGGCTGAGCGGGAGCTGGTGTGGGTTCAGGATTAGGAGTCGGTTCCGGAACTGTCCCGGAAGCGTAAAGCTCCCAGTTAGTGCCATTTTTACGCACATCGTACAGATATCCCCCCCAACTCAACCTGAGAAGACGCGCTGAACGAGGCCGCGCCGTCAGTGGTTTTTACCACTGTCAGAACTTCATTTCCCGTTGTGGCCTCGCTGCCCTGGTTGCGGATAGCCAATACGTGATTACCAGCACTACTCCCGCTGATATTCAATAAATCCCCTTTATTATTAACGCCATTACCCTCGCCAACAACATCAGCACGCATAATAAAGGTACTGTTACCGCTCAGGTTCTCTACGTTTAATGTGGCAAATGTGCCGGCAGTTGACCCGTGGCTGGCAAAATCGACAGTTGAATGGCTCAGCGCCAGCGTGTCGAGATTAGAATTACTTGTTACGTTCCAGACGCTGTTATTCATTGCAACGTCCAGTTTTCCGCCATTGACATTATCGCTGAGGGAGGAACCTGTCCAAACCGACCCAGGGTGCATATCCAGATTGATTAGCCCACCTTTGGAAAAAACGCTACCGTTGATAAGCATACGACCCGAGGCGTTGATGCGGCTGGCGGCATAACCATCGTCATGTTGCATTGCAATGGCCATCTGGTCGGGTGTACTCATATCAATGACCAGATCGCTCGTGAGGTCGATCTGGCTGTTGGTCATGGCATAAATTCCCCTGGCTCCTGCCGCGCCGGTGATAGCCAAACTGTCTCCGGTTATTCTACCGCCGCTGAGCGCCCACAAACCCAGCGCCAGACTGCCATTACGATCAACTGTAATATCGGTATTTTGCATGTTGACAACAGCCGTTGCCGTCTGGGCCGAGGCACCATAAGAACCGCCGGAAAAGATGCTGTTTCGTTGCGCTGCCGTGCCAGAAAAATTGATTGTCGCGTCTGAACCACTGGTGACGAGGCCACCGCCCTGCGCGGAAGAAATATGGCTATCTGCACCGATAGTGGTTGTACCACCACGAACTTCGACGCCATTGGCCGCGGCTCCAGTTACATCAACAGTGAGTGCATTCGCGCTAACCTGGCCAAAGCTCCAGAGGCCGTGTGCATTATCGCCATTGGTTTTAATGGAACTGTTTGTTCCGAGATCGACAACAGAGTTTTTCTGTACGCTTATCCCCATGGCGCTGTAGCCCTGAACATCGATTGTCAGGTCTGTAGCCGTAAAACGCGCAGCACCATTGGCGTTATTGCCGTTGAGACCACCGATATAAACACCTGTACTTCCATCGGTCGTGATTTTACTTCCGCTTCCAAGATCGACACTGGTGCCATAGTCATTGATGGTTAGGCCTATACCGTTCGAGTTTTCAATGGTGAATTGAGTGGCTGTTAGTGTTGAGCTATGCCCAATAATGATGCCGTCATCGTTACTCTTAATGGTGCTGCCTGTGCCTAAGTCAGCATGGGTATAGTCACCAATTAAGTTAATGCCGATGGCAGAGGTTTGACCAACAACATCTACTGTGAGTCGGTTAGCTGTCAGGGAGCTGTTTTTGCCCTGAATAATGATTCCTTTTGCATATCCAGAGGCGTCGTTGACATTGACGGTGACATCATTACCCAGGTTGATATTGCCAGGCGTGTTTCCTGCTGGGGTCATTACACCATAGAGGTTTCCTGATGGATCGGCGGTATCTCCTGTAATTCTGTCACCATCATTAATAGTAATATTGGTGCCATATTGACTTCCTGTATCAGCAGCTATCAGCAGGGGGGAAAAGATAATTGCATTCAAACCAATAGCGCCAAATTTTATCAGTTGAATTGAGGGCGAACGGATTTTTAATTCAGCGAGACGATCTGCTTTGGTATTCCCATTGTGTTGTTTGATGCCCATACCACTCCTATATAGTACCCAGACTATGGGTCTATGGATTTTGTCATTTTGTTTAAATCAATGAATAATATCCTCTTATCATCATGATATTTGTATGGTGTAATCATGATGAGCTTCTCAGAGAATAATTCTCTATTACCGGGCAAAATCAGGACACAGGAATTAATATATATTTAACATCCCCCTTACAAAGGTGAGTTTATATCGACTTATTCCCTAAGTTGTCGTTACTTATTCCAATTCGTTACTATAAATATGGCAAAAATATTACAACAAACAGCGGTTAAAAAATTTGGTGAAGATTTTTTGTAATAATCCTAATTAGTTATGGGAATTTCGCTTGATGTATCTGCATAACAAAAACAATATGCGCCATTTTTGCATTACTAATAAGAAAAAGCAAAAAACATCGATATTCATTTTTGGTCAATGGGTTTTCTGGCCTATCGTTGTTATTGTGCTACTGGTTATCATTTTCATCTTGCCAGCATATTGGAGCGTGATCAATTTTGATCAGCTGTGAAGGTGGCTGATGTGTAGTGATACAAAAACTTACGTTATATCACTGCTAATGAGATATCCGTCATCTGAACACTTATGTCTTTAATTATTCTCGTGGTTCACTATAGGCAATAAGCACAAAAGTGTAGGATGTTACAAGAATGATTAGGACTCGGTGAAATGAAAAATCCACGCAATTGCGTGATTTTATATACTTTTGCGCTCTTCATGAGATTTAGCGAAACCTCATGAGACAATAAATTAATTAGACGTTGAAAAGGAAGTTCATCACATCGCCATCTTTCACGATGTAATCTTTACCTTCTGCACGCATTTTGCCTGCTTCTTTCGCGCCTTGTTCACCTTTGTAAGTGATGAAATCTTCAAACGAGATGGTTTGTGCACGGATAAAGCCTTTTTCAAAATCAGTATGGATTTTGCCCGCTGCCTGCGGCGCGGTTGCTCCAACCGGAATGGTCCATGCACGCACTTCTTTCACCCCAGCGGTGAAGTAAGTTTGCAGGTTCAGCAGCTTATAACCGGCACGGATCACACGGTTCAGGCCCGGCTCTTCCAGCCCAAGCTCCTGCATAAACTCGTCACGTTCTTCGTCGTCCAGTTCGGCAATGTCTGCTTCAACAGCAGCACAAACCGGAACCACAACAGAACCTTCTTTCGCCGCGATTTCACGCACCTGGTCAAGATATGGGTTGTTTTCAAAACCGTCTTCGTTGACGTTGGCGATGTACATTGTTGGTTTCAGCGTCAGGAAGCTCAGGTAACGAATAGCCGCTTTCTCTTCAGCGCTTAAATCCAGCGCGCGCAGCATACCTGCATTTTCCAACTGGGGCAGGCATTTTTCCAGGACCGCCAGCTCAGCTTTCGCGTCTTTATCGCCACCTTTGGCTTTCTTCTGTACGCGATGAATCGCACGTTCGCAGGTGTCGAGGTCTGCCAGCGCCAGTTCGGTGTTGATAACTTCAATATCGTCAGCCGGGTTAACTTTGCCGGAAACGTGAATGATGTTGTCATTTTCAAAGCAGCGAACAACGTGACCGATCGCTTCGGTTTCACGGATGTTGGTCAGGAACTGGTTACCCAGACCTTCGCCTTTCGATGCGCCTTTTACCAGACCGGCGATATCGACAAATTCCATGGTCGTGGGAAGCGTACGCTGCGGTTTTACGATTTCAGCCAGTTGATCCAGGCGAGGATCAGGCATTGGTACGACACCTGTGTTCGGCTCAATGGTGCAGAATGGAAAGTTGGCCGCTTCAATACCGGCTTTGGTCAGCGCGTTGAACAGGGTAGATTTCCCGACGTTGGGCAAACCGACGATACCGCATTTGAATCCCATGATTTAAATCACCTTAATATCTTAATAATCAACCTGTTATTGCTAACAGATTGCAGAAATGGAAATAACTTTGCCTATTATACACGGCACTCGGCAAAAATGCCGCAGACAACGACTTATTGCGCTTTAAAGGCGTGCAATCGGTTCGTTGCTTTGGTCAAGCCATCTGTAAACCACATTTCAGTACAACGCGCCGCTTCGTCAATGGCTTCATCAATTAACTTCTGTTCACTAACAGGCGGTTTGCCTAACACAAAACCGACAACTTTATTTTTATCGCCCGGATGACCGATTCCGATGCGTAAACGGTGAAAGTTAGGGTTATTACCCAATTTACTGATGATGTCTTTCAGTCCATTGTGACCACCATGGCCACCGCCCAATTTTAATTTGGCGACGCCAGGAGGCAGATCCAGTTCGTCGTGGGCCACCAGAATTTCGTCCGGATTAATGCGGAAAAAACTGGCCATCGCCGCAACGGCTTTGCCGCTGAGATTCATAAATGTAGTCGGGACTAACAGGCGGACATCTTCGCCTCCAAGAGTGACTCGCGAAGTATAACCAAAGAATTTAGCCTCTTCGCGCAGCGGAGCGCGCAAACGCTCTGCCAGTAAGTCAACGAACCAGGCACCAGCATTATGTCGCGTTGCGGCGTATTCAGCACCGGGGTTCGCCAGGCCGACAATCAATTTAATCGTCACGTTTTTTTGTCCTGAGTGTGTACATAACTGGCGCGTAGTTTACTGGTTGCGGCCCCGCTTGACAAAAAACTGCGTATCAAATGCAGATAACGTAATAATTGCCTGAGTGGACTATTAGAAAGTCAAGGTGTTCAGGCGTTTATTTGTAAAGTTTTGTTGAAATAAGGGTTGTAATTGTGATCACGCCCGCACATAACCCACAGGGTGTTGTCTATACTTTACACATAAGGAAGAGGGGTATTCCCTGTTACAACCCAGAAAGTTCCGGAGGTGACATATGAAACGCAAAAACGCTTCGTTACTCGGTAACGTGCTCATGGGGTTGGGTCTGGTGGTAATGGTGGTCGGCGTGGGGTATTCAATCCTCAACCAGTTACCACAGTTTAATATGCCCCAGTATTTCGCACATGGTGCAGTGCTAAGTATTTTCGTCGGTGCCATTCTCTGGCTGGCGGGTGCCCGTGTTGGCGGGCATGAACAGGTGTGCGACCGTTACTGGTGGGTTCGCCACTATGACAAACGTTGCCGCCGTAGCGATAATCGCCGTCATAGCTAACAAATAATGCAGTTTGCTGACCAGTCAGTTTGCGCTGACTGGTCAATCTCGTACTTATAAATCCGCCATCGCCGCGCGACGATTCGGGAAGAACGCGAGGCGTCCCGGGATCGGTTGAATGCCTGCGCGAGCCATAGTGCGCAGTGGCTGGAATTCCACGTTGCACACGCGCAGTTCACATCCTTCGGGCAGACGCTTCACAAAACGCTGGAACGCATCAAGACCACCAGCATCAAGTACCGGAACGGCATCCCACTTCAGAATCACAATCCGTTTGCCTTCAAGACGTGACTCCAGGTCCGTGAACAAGCCTTCAGCAGCAGCAAAAAACAGCGGGCCAATAACGCGCAGTACCAGAACATCGTCTGGAACATCTACGACTACCGGTGCCAGGCGAGTCATACGTGCGATACGACGCATAAACAGCAGCGATGCCAGCACGATCCCCACGCTGATGGCAATAACCATATCAAACAGCACGGTCAGCGACATGCACAGCAGCATGACAATGATGTCATCTTTCGGTGCATGACGCAGCAAGTCGACCACTTTATGCGCTTCACTCATGTTCCACGCCACCATCAACAGCAGGGCTGCCATAGCGGAAAGCGGCAGCCAGGAGAGCAGCGGTGCCAGTACCAGCAGGGCAAGAATAACCAGAATAGAGTGGATCACCGCTGAGATAGGGGAAGTTGCCCCGGCACGGACGTTAGCGGCAGAACGCGCGATGGCAGCTGTAGCGGTAATACCACCAAAGAATGGAGCGATAATATTCCCCAGTCCCTGTCCAACCAGTTCGCTGTTCGCCTTGTGTTTCGTCCCGGTCATACCATCCAGTACCACGGCGCAGAGCAGAGATTCGATTGCGCCGAGCATTGCCATTGAGAATGCCGCAGGCAGCAGTGTGCGAATAGAATCCCAGGTTAGCGTGAATTCTGAATTAGGCAGATCCCACGGCAGCACCAGTTGCGGCAGCAGTTGCGGAATACCGTTACCCTGAGAACCATCGGCCAGGACGTAGTGGAATTGCGAACCGATGGTAGCAACATGTCCGCCGAGCAGGTTAACAATCCCCATCACCGCGCAACCAGCCAGCAAGGCCGGAAGGTGACCGGGTAAACGAATGCCCAGACGCGGCCAAAAAACAAGAATACCTAGCGTCACAATGCCAATGGCAGCATCACCCACATTAATGGTCGGCAGCGCCATAAATAATGCGCCGACTTTTTGTAGATAATGTTCCGGGACATGGACCATTTGCAGACCGAGAAAATCTTTAATCTGCATGGTACCGATGGTGATCCCGATACCCGAGGTGAAACCTAAGGTGACGGAAACCGGAATATACTCAATCAGGCGACCAAAGCGTGCCAGACCCATCAGAATCAAAAAGATCCCCGACAGCAAGGCCGCAACCAGCAGTCCTGCCAGTCCAAACTGTTGCGACACGGGATAGAGAATTACCACAAATGCCGCAGTCGGACCGGAAACGCTAAAGCGTGACCCACCCGTCAGAGCAATGACAATCCCCGCAACAGCTGCGGTATATAAACCGTACTGGGGTGCCACACCACTACCAATAGCCAACGCCATCGCCAGCGGGATAGCAATAATCCCGACGGTTATCCCGGCAATCAGGTCACGGGTAAACCGTGCGGCAGTATATTTTTCTTTCCAGCAAGCGTCGATCAGAGCGCGGAAAGGCATCACATGTGAGGAAAATATTTTGTTCACAATAATGTTTCATCCGTGAGCGCATCATCTGTCAACTAAATGGCAGGTGAAGGAGGCATAGGTCATACAAATGGATATTACAGACAAAAAAACCCGCCGCAGCGGGTCTTTGAGCCGGGTTCGATTAGTGTTCGAACATGGCAGAGATCGATTCTTCGTTGCTGATACGACGAATCGCTTCGGCCAGCATACCTGACAGGGTCAGAGTACGCACGTTCGGCAGTGATTTGATTTCATCGCTCAGCGGAATGGTATCGCAGACAACGACTTCATCAATTACAGAGTTACGCAGGTTGTTCGCCGCGTTGCCAGAGAAGATCGGGTGAGTCGCGTACGCAAATACACGTTTAGCACCACGTTCTTTCAGAGCTTCAGCAGCTTTACACAGCGTACCGCCAGTGTCGATCATATCATCGACCAGTACGCAGTCACGACCTGCAACGTCACCGATGATATGCATCACCTGGGAAACGTTCGCACGCGGACGACGTTTGTCGATGATTGCCATATCGGTATCGTTCAGCAGCTTAGCGATAGCGCGGGCACGCACAACGCCGCCGATGTCCGGAGAAACCACAATTGGGTTATCCAGATTCAGCTGCAGCATGTCTTCCAGCAGGATCGGGCTACCAAATACGTTATCAACCGGAACGTCGAAGAAACCCTGAATCTGTTCAGCGTGCAGATCCACTGTCAGCACACGGTCAACACCGACGCTGGAGAGGAAGTCTGCAACCACTTTCGCAGTGATTGGTACACGAGCGGAACGGACGCGACGGTCCTGGCGCGCATAGCCAAAGTAGGGGATAACAGCGGTGATACGACCTGCGGAAGCACGACGCAGGGAATCAACCATAACGACTAATTCCATCAGGTTGTCGTTAGTAGGGGCACAAGTGGACTGGATGATGAAAATATCACCACCGCGTACATTTTCATTAATTTGTACGCTGACTTCGCCATCGCTAAAGCGACCTACAGCGGCGTCGCCGAGTGAAGTGTACAGGCGGTTGGCAATACGTTGTGCTAGTTCCGGGGTGGCGTTACCAGCAAAAAGCTTCATATCAGGCACGAGAAGAACCTCAGGCATGCGTCCATTGGTGGAAAGAATCTGCCGAAAACTGTGCGGGCCAGGCATGATCCTTTCCAGGCGGTGTATTAAAGAGCGCGATGCAACGTCTGGAACAAGGTGACGTTGTCACCGAAACTCAGCTTGCCCGGCTTAAAGCATGGCTCTGTGCAATGGGGAAAGATTAACGCCTTTCGCCACAAAGCCATTGAGCCATTCCGGGGCTTGCTCTAGCACCTGGCGGGCTTCAGACTCTGTATCAAATTCAGCAAAGACACAGGCCCCTGTCCCAGTCAGGCGCGACGGGGCGTATTCTAACAGCCAGGAAAGCACCGCATCAACCTCGCGAAAACGTTTTCTTGCGATAACCTCGCAATCATTGCTGAATTCACATTTTAGCAACGTTTCTATTGACCTTTTTGGCGTATTGCGCGGGAGTTCAGGATCTTTAAAAATCACCGGAGTCGGAATACTTACACCAGGGTGCGCCACCAGATACCACTTCTCTGGCGGATCCACCGGCGTTAGTATTTCACCAACGCCTTCGGCAAACGCGGCATGCCCCCGAACAAAGACAGGAACATCTGCGCCCAGCGTCAGCCCCATTTCCGCCAGCTCATCCATGCTTAGCCCGCATTGCCAGAGATGATTTAATGCCACCAGGACCGTCGCGGCATTGGATGAACCACCGCCGAGACCGCCGCCCATCGGCAAACGCTTGTCAATGCTGATATTCGCACCGCTTCCCGTCGGAAGCGCCCGCTGTCTGCCGCAGTTTTCATCAACAATCGCGCTGCGCGAACGATCAGGTTATCTTCATGTTCCACGCCTTCAACGGGCGTTAACAGACGAATATCCCCATCGTCACGAAGCTCAATGCTGATGGTGTCGCCGTAATCAAGAAACTGAAACAGCGTTTGCAGCGTGTGGTAACCATCCGCACGCTGACCGGTAATGTATAAAAACAGATTAAGTTTTGCCGGAGAGGGCCACTGTGTCCGCATTATTTCACTATCCAGTTATCCATTTTTAACTTGATGCGTTGACCACCGTCGGTGAGTTCCATATTGGCTGGCATCGCAGGATGCGTTTTGGTGTCATAACCACCATAAACAACCTTCCAGTTTTTGCCATTCTGGCTGTAGGTAATTTCGCTCAGGCGGTACTGGTCGTCCAGTTTGTAGTCGGTTGCATCACCCGGTAAACCTAAAATCCACTGGCGCAAGCTGTTGAGCGGAATTGGCATTCCGGTCAATTTGCCAATCATCTCTTCGGCGTCATCGGCGGTATAACGCTGACCTTTATTGTCGACTAACTGCACGTTACCCGGTTGAGCATTCAGCTCCAGTTCCGTGCTGCCCAATGGGTTAGTGAGCAGCAGACGGTAGCGATCCTGGCCGGTTTGCTGCCAGAAAAAGCGGGCGTACACTTTTTGTTGGTCAGAAATATAAGCGAACGCGCCGCGAGTCTGATACTGATTAAGATTGCGCACGTCTTGCTGATGCTGACGCCATTGTGGCGAATCCGGGCTTTTGCCAGGACCTTTGGGCGTGGTAACGGAACAGGCAGTGAGCACAAGAGCAGCCAGCGGTAGCAGGCGGATAAGACGAAAATCGGGCAGGGGCATAGTGATGACAAGTCCTTGAGATACGTTGCAGTTATAACCCTTAATGCTAGCGTTACCGTCCGCTATCGTCTATGTTCAAGTTGTCTTAATTGCCAGAATCTAACGGCTTTCGGCAATTACTCCAAAAGGGGGCGCTCTCTTTTATTGATCTTACGCATCCTGTATGATGCAAGCAGACTAACCCTATCAACGTTGGTATTATTTCCCGCAGACATGACCCTTTTAGCACTCGGTATCAACCATAAAACGGCACCTGTATCGCTGCGAGAACGTGTATCGTTTTCGCCGGATAAGCTCGATCAGGCGCTTGACAGCCTGCTTGCGCAGCCGATGGTGCAGGGCGGCGTGGTGCTGTCGACGTGCAACCGCACGGAACTTTATCTTAGCGTTGAAGAGCAGGATAACCTGCAAGAGGCGTTAATCCGCTGGCTTTGCGATTATCACAATCTTAATGAAGAAGATCTGCGTAAAAGCCTCTACTGGCATCAGGATAACGACGCGGTTAGCCATTTAATGCGTGTTGCCAGCGGCCTGGATTCACTGGTTCTTGGGGAGCCGCAGATCCTCGGTCAGGTTAAAAAAGCGTTTGCCGATTCGCAAAAAGGTCATATGAAGGCCAGCGAACTGGAACGCATGTTCCAGAAATCTTTCTCTGTAGCGAAACGCGTTCGCACTGAAACAGATATCGGTGCCAGTGCTGTGTCTGTCGCTTTTGCGGCTTGTACGCTGGCGCGGCAGATCTTTGAATCGCTCTCTACGGTCACAGTGTTGCTGGTAGGCGCGGGCGAAACCATCGAGCTGGTAGCGCGTCATCTGCGCGAACATAAAGTACAGAAGATGATTATCGCCAACCGCACTCGCGAACGTGCCCAAATTCTGGCAGATGAAGTTGGCGCGGAAGTGATTGCCCTGAGTGAGATCGACGAACGTCTGCGCGAAGCCGATATCATCATCAGTTCCACCGCCAGCCCGTTACCGATTATCGGGAAAGGCATGGTGGAGCGCGCATTAAAAAGTCGTCGTAACCAACCAATGCTGTTGGTGGATATTGCCGTTCCGCGCGATGTTGAGCCGGAAGTTGGCAAACTGGCGAATGCTTATCTTTATAGTGTGGACGATCTGCAAAGCATCATTTCGCACAACCTGGCGCAGCGTAAAGCCGCAGCGGTTGAGGCGGAAACTATTGTCGCTCAGGAAACCAGCGAATTTATGGCGTGGCTGCGAGCACAAAGCGCCAGCGAAACCATTCGCGAGTATCGCAGCCAGGCAGAGCACGTTCGCGATGAGTTAACCGCCAAAGCGTTAGCGGCCCTTGAGCAGGGCGGCGACGCGCAAGCCATTATGCAGGATCTGGCATGGAAACTGACTAACCGCTTGATCCATGCGCCAACGAAATCACTTCAACAGGCCGCCCGTGACGGGGATAACGAACGCCTGAATATTCTGCGCGACAGCCTCGGGCTGGAGTAGCAGTACATCATTTTCTTTTTTTACAGGGTGCATTTACGCCTATGAAGCCTTCTATCGTTGCCAAACTGGAAGCCCTGCATGAACGCCATGAAGAAGTTCAGGCGTTGCTGGGTGACGCGCAAACTATCGCCGACCAGGAACGTTTTCGCGCATTATCACGCGAATATGCGCAGTTAAGTGATGTTTCGCGCTGTTTTACCGACTGGCAACAGGTTCAGGAAGATATCGAAACCGCACAGATGATGCTCGATGATCCTGAAATGCGTGAGATGGCGCAGGATGAACTGCGCAAAGCTAAAGAAAAAAGCGAGCAACTGGAACAGCAATTACAGGTTCTGTTACTGCCAAAAGATCCTGATGACGAACGTAACGCCTTCCTCGAAGTCCGAGCCGGAACCGGCGGCGACGAAGCGGCGCTGTTCGCAGGCGATCTGTTCCGTATGTACAGCCGTTACGCCGAAGCCCGCCGCTGGCGGGTAGAAATCATGAGCGCCAGCGAGGGTGAACATGGTGGTTATAAAGAGATCATCGCCAAAATTAGCGGTGATGGTGTGTATGGTCGTCTGAAATTTGAATCTGGCGGTCATCGCGTGCAGCGTGTTCCTGCTACGGAATCGCAGGGTCGTATTCATACTTCTGCTTGTACCGTTGCGGTAATGCCAGAACTGCCTGACGCAGAACTGCCGGACATCAACCCAGCAGATTTACGCATTGATACTTTCCGCTCGTCAGGGGCGGGTGGTCAGCACGTTAATACCACCGATTCGGCAATTCGTATTACTCACTTGCCGACCGGGATTGTTGTTGAATGTCAGGATGAACGTTCACAACATAAAAACAAAGCGAAGGCGCTTTCAGTGCTCGGTGCTCGCATCCACGCTGCTGAAATGGCAAAACGCCAACAGGCCGAAGCGTCTACCCGTCGTAACCTGCTGGGGAGTGGCGATCGCAGCGACCGTAACCGTACTTACAATTTCCCGCAGGGGCGCGTTACCGATCACCGCATCAACCTGACGCTCTACCGCCTGGATGAAGTGATGGAAGGTAAGCTGGATATGCTGATTGAACCGATTATCCAGGAACATCAGGCCGACCAACTGGCGGCGTTGTCCGAGCAGGAATAATGGAATATCAACACTGGTTACGTGAAGCAATAAGCCAACTTCAGGCGAGCGAAAGCCCGCGGCGTGATGCTGAAATCCTGCTGGAGCATGTTACCGGCAGAGGGCGTACTTTTATTCTCGCCTTTGGTGAAACGCAGCTGACTGACGAACAATGTCAGCAACTTGATGCGCTACTGACACGTCGTCGCGATGGTGAACCCATTGCTCATTTAACCGGGGTGCGAGAATTCTGGTCGTTGCCGTTATTTGTTTCGCCAGCGACCTTAATTCCGCGCCCGGATACGGAGTGTCTGGTGGAGCAGGCACTGGCGCGGTTGCCTGAACAACCTTGCCGTATTCTTGATCTCGGGACGGGTACCGGGGCGATTGCGCTTGCGCTGGCTAGCGAGCGCCCGGACTGCGAAATTATCGCTGTAGATCGTATGCCTGATGCTGTCTCCCTGGCACAACGTAATGCCCAGCATCTGGCGATCAAAAATATCCACATTCTGCAAAGCGACTGGTTTAGCGCGCTAGCCGGGCAGCAGTTTGCGATGATTGTCAGCAATCCGCCGTATATTGACGAGCAGGACCCACATCTTCAACAAGGCGATGTCCGCTTTGAGCCGCTCACTGCGCTGGTTGCGGCAGACAGTGGAATGGCAGACATCGTGCATATCATCGAACAGTCGCGTAACGCGCTGGTATCCGGCGGCTTTCTGCTTCTGGAACATGGCTGGCAGCAGGGCGAAGCGGTGCGACAAGCATTTATCCTCGCGGGGTATCATGACGTCGAAACCTGCCGTGACTATGGTGATAACGAGCGCGTAACGCTCGGCCGCTATTATCAATGACAAGTTTTTCTACACTGCTTAGTGTTCATCTTATTAGTATCGCGCTTTCTGTTGGGCTATTAACCTTACGTTTCTGGCTACGTTATCAGAAGCATCCACAGGCATTTGCTCGCTGGACGCGCATTGTGCCGCCGGTTGTCGATACGGTGTTATTGTTAAGCGGCATTGCGTTGATGGCTAAAGCGCACATCCTGCCATTTTCCGGGCAGGCACAGTGGCTGACTGAAAAGCTGTTTGGAGTTATCATTTATATCGTTTTGGGTTTTATTGCACTCGATTATCGTCGTATGCACAGTCAGCAGGCGCGCATTATTGCCTTCCCGCTGGCGTTGGTGGTGCTGTACATCATCATTAAACTCGCCACCACAAAAGTACCGTTACTGGGGTAAGTCATGAGATCGTTAGCTGATTTCGAATTTAATAAAGCGCCATTGTGCGAAGGCATGATCCTGGCTTGCGAAGCAATCCGCCGCGATTTTCCCTCGCAAGATGTTTACGACGAACTGGAGCGTCTCGTTAGTCTGGCGAAGGAAGAAATCAGCCAGCTTCTGCCTTTAGAAGAGCAGCTGGAAAAACTGATCGCGCTGTTTTACGGCGACTGGGGATTTAAAGCCTCACGCGGCGTTTATCGTCTTTCCGATGCATTATGGCTGGACCAGGTGTTAAAGAATCGACAGGGCAGTGCGGTATCATTAGGTGCGGTTTTATTATGGGTCGCGAATCGTCTCGATTTGCCGCTGCTGCCGGTGATTTTCCCTACGCAGCTGATATTGCGCATTGAATGTCCGGATGGCGAAATTTGGCTGATTAATCCTTTTAACGGTGAATCGTTAAGCGAACATATGCTGGACGTATGGTTAAAGGGAAATATCAGCCCGTCGGCGGAACTGTTTTATGAAGACCTTGATGAAGCTGATAACATTGAGGTAATCCGCAAATTGCTGGATACACTCAAAGCCTCGTTGATGGAAGAAAATCAGATGGAGCTGGCGTTACGCACCAGCGAAGCTTTATTACAATTCAACCCTGAAGATCCCTATGAAATTCGCGATCGCGGGTTGATTTATGCGCAACTGGATTGCGAACACGTTGCGTTGAACGATTTAAGTTATTTCGTTGAACAGTGTCCGGAAGACCCGATCAGCGAAATGATCCGTGCGCAAATAAATAACATCGCGCATAAACATATTGTGCTGCATTAATTAATCGACATTTTACTCAAGATTAAGGCGATCCTATGAAACAAAAAGTGGTTAGCATTGGCGACATCAACGTAGCAAATGACCTGCCGTTCGTACTGTTTGGCGGTATGAACGTGCTGGAATCTCGCGATCTGGCGATGCGCATTTGCGAGCACTACGTAACTGTGACCCAGAAACTGGGTATCCCTTACGTGTTCAAAGCCTCTTTTGACAAAGCCAACCGCTCCTCCATCCACTCTTATCGTGGACCGGGCCTGGAAGAAGGGATGAAAATCTTCCAGGAGTTGAAGCAGACTTTTGGCGTGAAAATTATCACCGACGTTCACGAACCAAGTCAGGCACAGCCCGTTGCTGATGTCGTGGATGTGATTCAGTTGCCGGCGTTTCTTGCTCGCCAGACTGACCTGGTTGAAGCCATGGCGAAAACCGGTGCGGTAATTAACGTCAAGAAACCACAGTTTGTCAGCCCGGGACAGATGGGTAATATCGTTGATAAATTCAAAGAAGGCGGCAACGAAAAAGTGATTCTTTGCGATCGTGGTGCTAACTTCGGCTATGACAACCTGGTTGTCGATATGCTGGGCTTCAGCATTATGAAGAAAGTGTCTGGTAACTCGCCGGTGATTTTCGACGTGACCCACGCACTGCAATGCCGCGATCCGTTTGGCGCAGCTTCCGGTGGTCGTCGTGCTCAGGTGGCTGAGCTGGCACGAGCCGGTATGGCGGTAGGTCTGGCGGGGCTGTTTATTGAAGCGCATCCGGATCCGGAACATGCGAAATGTGATGGTCCATCCGCGCTGCCGCTGGCTAAACTGGAACCGTTCCTCAAGCAGATGAAAGCGATTGATGATCTGGTGAAAGGTTTCGAAGAACTGGATACCAGCAAGTAATCTTTTTTGCTTGAAAAATAAAGTCTTAGCGTTCTGCGTTAAGACTTTTTCATGGGTGCCAGATACAAAAAAGGCCGCAGGCTGTTACCCCTGCGGCCGGTTTCGGGCGCATATTGCCATCACGGCAGCCTGACGCCCGTTTTCACCTTACTTCCGGTTACGCCACCAGCCGACAATCGCTGCGGTAATAATTCCCGCCAGGATCGGTGCTGCCAGGTCGTGCCAGAAAATCATGGCAAACTGCGCGAGCGTCATATAGCCGCCTTGTTGTAATGACAACATTTTGCGGCTATTCTTGAATTGTTCTGGTTCAAGATTAGCCCCCGTTCTATTGTCAGGTTAAACCTCTCAACGTGCGGGGGTTTTCTCTTTCCAGCAACCAATGCCACCAGGGATAAAGCCCCCGCAACATTGCGCCTCACCGGATAACGCCGGCTTGATGTGGATACTACGTCTCAATTCATCTTCACTTCATCCCTGAAATGTTTGCAATGAAGAGTGCATTCCGGTTTTTCAACAGCTGTTACAGTCGTTTCATGAGTGCTCTGGATGATGCTTCCAGCTCGGGTTGCCAATATTTACTTGTGGAAGAGATAAAGACAAAAATGGCCGCAGGCTGTTACCCCTGCGGCCGGTTTCGGGCGCATATTGCCATCACGGCAGCCTGACGCCCGTTTTCACCTTACTTCCGGTTACGCCACCAGCCGACAATCGCTGCGGTAATAAT
>NZ_MDGW01000590.1:0-16898 GCF_001712525.1 Shigella sp. FC1661 | reverse complement strand
GGCTCCGGAAGACGGTTGTTGCGCACGTATTCGGTGAACGCACTATGGCGACGCAGGGGCGTCTTATGAGCTTGCTGTCACCCTTTGACGTGGTGATATGGATGACGGATGGCTGGCCACTGTATGAATCCCGCCTGAAGGGAAAGCTGCACGTAATCAGCAAGCGATATACGCAGCGAATTGAGCGGCATAACCTGAATCTGAGGCAGCACCTGGCACGGCTGGGACGGAAGTCGCTGTCGTTCTCAAAATCGGTGGAGCTGCATGACAAAGTCATCGGGCATTATCTGAACATAAAACACTATCAATAAGTTGGAGTCATTACCCAGGATGAAGCTTACCGCCTCATCCTGAATGGTCATTTTACCAGTGCGTTAATGACGGTTTCCATCGCCTGCTTATCCAGCTCACTGCGCTGAATGCGTTTATTGGCTAATGCTGTACGTAATACGCCTGCGATAACAATATGCTTTGGTTCCTGCCCCAGATCGCGCATTTCCAGCACAACTTTACCGACAACTCTGCACATTTCTCGGTACAGTTCATCCTCTTTTGTCTGATTTCCCATTCTTTATACCTATTTATCATGCCAACTATCAGCATATATCAATCTAACCAATTAAACAAAAATCAAACAAAATCAGACAAATAACGCGATAAATTATTTTAACTGTAGCAATTGAGCGATGATATATTTATACACCGGATGAACTTTCACTTATCCTCACACTGACAACTTTGGCACCAGACGTTGCGCAAACAGCGAAGTTTTTGCGTAACCTTTTCCCTGGAACGTTAAATCTTTGATAACAATTTATTGTCTAACAAGTTGTATATTTTTTGAAACGCTGTTTTTGTTTTCCTTTTGGATTAATTTCAGCGTATAATGCGCGCCAATTGACTCTTGAATGGTTTCAGCACTTTGGACTGTAGAACTCAACGACTCAAAAACAGGCACTCACGTTGGGCTGAGACACAAGCACACATTCCTCTGCACGCTTTTTCGATGTCACCTATCCTTAGAGCGAGGCACCACCACTTTCGTAATACCGGATTCGCTTTCCGGCAGTGCGCCCAGAAAGCAAGTTTCTCCCATCCTTCTCAACTTAAAGACTAAGACTGTCATGAAAAAGACCAAAATTGTTTGCACCATCGGACCGAAAACCGAATCTGAAGAGATGTTAGCTAAAATGCTGGACGCTGGCATGAACGTTATGCGTCTGAACTTCTCTCATGGTGACTATGCAGAACACGGTCAGCGCATTCAGAATCTGCGCAACGTGATGAGCAAAACTGGTAAAACCGCCGCTATCCTGCTTGATACCAAAGGTCCGGAAATCCGCACCATGAAACTGGAAGGCGGTAACGACGTTTCTCTGAAAGCTGGTCAGACCTTTACTTTCACCACTGATAAATCTGTTATCGGCAACAGCGAAATGGTTGCGGTAACGTATGAAGGTTTCACTACTGACCTGTCAGTTGGCAACACCGTACTGGTTGACGATGGTCTGATCGGTATGGAAGTTACCGCCATTGAAGGTAACAAAGTTATCTGTAAAGTGCTGAACAACGGTGACCTGGGCGAAAACAAAGGTGTGAACCTGCCTGGCGTTTCCATTGCTCTGCCAGCACTGGCTGAAAAAGACAAACAGGACCTGATCTTTGGTTGCGAACAAGGCGTAGACTTTGTTGCTGCTTCCTTTATTCGTAAGCGTTCTGACGTTATCGAAATCCGTGAGCACCTGAAAGCGCACGGCGGCGAAAACATCCACATCATCTCCAAAATCGAAAACCAGGAAGGCCTCAACAACTTCGACGAAATCCTCGAAGCCTCTGACGGCATCATGGTTGCGCGTGGCGACCTGGGTGTAGAAATCCCGGTAGAAGAAGTTATCTTCGCCCAGAAGATGATGATCGAAAAATGTATCCGTGCACGTAAAGTCGTTATCACTGCGACCCAGATGCTGGATTCCATGATTAAAAACCCACGCCCGACTCGCGCAGAAGCCGGTGACGTTGCAAACGCCATCCTCGACGGTACTGATGCAGTGATGCTGTCTGGTGAATCCGCAAAAGGTAAATACCCGCTGGAAGCGGTTTCTATCATGGCGACCATCTGCGAACGTACCGACCGCGTGATGAACAGCCGTCTCGAGTTCAACAATGACAACCGTAAACTGCGCATTACCGAAGCGGTATGCCGTGGTGCCGTTGAAACTGCTGAAAAACTGGATGCTCCGCTGATCGTGGTTGCTACTCAGGGCGGTAAATCTGCTCGCGCAGTACGTAAATACTTCCCGGATGCCACCATCCTGGCACTGACCACCAACGAAAAAACGGCTCATCAGTTGGTACTGAGCAAAGGCGTTGTGCCGCAGCTGGTTAAAGAGATCACTTCTACTGATGATTTCTACCGTCTGGGTAAAGAACTGGCTCTGCAGAGCGGTCTGGCACACAAAGGTGACGTTGTAGTTATGGTTTCTGGTGCACTGGTACCGAGCGGCACTACTAACACCGCATCTGTTCACGTCCTGTAATATTGCTTTTGTGAATTAATTTGTATATCGAAGCGCCCTGATGGGCGCTTTTTTTATTTAATCGATAACCAGAAGCAATAAAAAATCAAATCGGATTTCACTATATAATCTCACTTTATCTAAGATGAATCCGATGGAAGCATCCTGTTTTCTCTCAATTTTTTTATCTAAAACCCAGCGTTCGATGCTTCTTTGAGCGAACGATCAAAAATAAGTGCCTTCCCATCAAAAAAATATTCTCAACATAAAAAACTTTGTGTAATACTTGTAACGCTACATGGAGATTAACTCAATCTAGAGGGTATTAATAATGAAAGCTACTAAACTGGTACTGGGCGCGGTAATCCTGGGTTCTACTCTGCTGGCAGGTTGCTCCAGCAACGCTAAAATCGATCAGCTGTCTTCTGACGTTCAGACTCTGAACGCTAAAGTTGACCAGCTGAGCAACGACGTGAACGCAATGCGTTCCGACGTTCAGGCTGCTAAAGATGACGCAGCTCGTGCTAACCAGCGTCTGGACAACATGGCTACTAAATACCGCAAGTAATAGTACCTGTGAAGTGAAAAATGGCGCACATTGTGCGCCATTTTTTTTGTCTGCTATTTACCACTACTGCCTCGCGCGTAACATATTCCCTTGCTCTGGTTCACCATTCTGCGCTGACTCTACTGAAGGCGCATTGCTGGCTGCGGGAGTTGCTCCACTGCTCACCGAAACCGGATACCCTGCCCGACGATACAACGCTTTATCGACTAACTTCTGATCTACAGCCTTATTGTCTTTAAATTGCGTAAAGCCTGCTGGCAGTGTGTATGGCATTGTCTGAACGTTCTGCTGTTCTTCTGCCGATAGTGGTCGATGTACTTCAACATAACGCATCCCGTTAGGCTCCACGGAATATTTCACCGGTTCGTTGATCACTTTCACCGGCGTTCCCGTCCGCACGCTGGAGAATAAGGCTTTAATATCCGGTGCATTCATGCGAATACAGCCCGAACTGACGCGCAAACCGACGCTGTCCGGCGCACTGGTACCATGAATGAGGTATTCGCCATTATCATGCGCGAAGCGCAGTGCGTAACGTCCTAGCGGGTTATTTGGTCCGGCAGGAACGACTGGCAGTAATTTAATGCCACGCTCCAGCGAACGTTGACGAATGCCTGCCGTAGGCGTCCAGGTTGGATTAGGGATTTTCTGCCCCACACGCGTTTCCATCACCGGCGTTTCCAGCCCCTGCAAGCCAATACCTATCGGATAAACCTGCACGATATTTTCTCCCGGCGGATAATAATAAAGGCGCAGCTCTGCAAGGTTAACGATAATCCCCTGACGCGGTGCATCAGGTAATAACAGTTGTGAAGGAATAGTTATCGTCGTACCAGGTTTTGGCACCGGGGCGATAGTGTATTGGCTTCAAGGATCAACATTGCCGCAGTATCAAAACGTCGGGCAATAGCCTGAAGGTTTTTATCCCCTTCTTGCACCGTATACGTTTGATTTTGCCCAACCAGTCGGCTTCCGGTTGGTGGTAGCGGATAATCAACCGCCCAGGCAGCCTGGATGGCGCTAAAAGCGCCGATAAGCGTGAGTGTAAGCAAAGACTCGCGTTTCATTGTAAACCTCCTGTATTTGCCGGAGACTCACGCTGAAACGTCGGATGGCGCTTATGTTCACCTGAAACCAAAACACTCCTGTGCAGGTCAGTGTAAACATTGACCATCCGGCAATGTGAGCCAACCGGATGAAAGCTGTCCCTTTAGTTTAGCTAAGTGCAGCGGCTTTGGCGCGAATTGCGCGAATCATCGCTTCCAGACCTTGTGAACGAGATGGGGTGAGATGTTGGGTGAGCGCCATTTTTTCAAACCACGGACGCACATCGAAATTGACAATATCCTGCGGCGTCATCTGATCGTAGAGAATAAATACGACCGCAATAAGCCCTTTCACAATCGCCGCATCGCTGTCGCCCTGCAATTCAATAATTCCCTGCGCATTCTGGCGCATGACAATCCACACCTGATTCTGGCAGCCCTGAATGCTATTTTGTGGGCTTCGGTCTTCGTCGCGTAATTCTGGCAGACGCTGGCCCAGCTCAATAATGTAGAGATATTTCTCTTCCCAGTTGGCGCAGCGTAAAAAATTACGCAGCAATTTTTCTTTATCCGGCAATAAAGCCATAGTGCCTCCCTGTTATCCCAGCAGACGGTGAATACGTTGCAGGCCGGTCACCAGACGATCCACTTCTTCATGAGTGTTATACATGGCCAGCGACGCCCGACACATCGCAGGGACGTTGTAATAGGCCATTAATGGCATAGCGCAGTGATGTCCGGTACGCACAGCAATGCCGTAATTATCGAGAAAACTGCCAACATCATAGGCGTGGTGTTTTCCGAGATTAAAAGCAATAACGCCAAGCCTGTTTTGTGGGCCATAGAGAGTGAGATTCGGTACAGATTCCAGCTGTGATAGCGCGTAATGCATCAGATTCAGTTCATACTCGGCTATGTTATTAAGCCCCAGCACCGAAACATATTCCAGCGCCGCGCCAAGACCAATGATGCCCCCGGTATTGGGTGTACCGGCTTCAAACCGCCATGGTGCTTTGGTCCAGGTAGTGCCTTCACTCAGGCTGACGGTGGCGATCATAGAACCGCCCCCTTCCCACGGCGGCATCTCCTGCAACAAGGCTTCTTTGACATAAAGAATGCCAATCCCGGTGGGGCCATACAGTTTATGCCCGGAAAACACGTAAAAATCGCAATCCAGCGCCTGAACATCCACCGGATGATGCATCACCGCCTGAGCGCCATCCACCAGCACTTTTGCGCCATGCTGGTGCGCAAGCGTGATCATTCCCGCCAGTGGATTTTCTGTGCCAAGCACGTTGGAGACATGAGTAATTGCCAGCAGGCGAGTTTTCTCATCAAACAGCGTATGCAGCGTCTCCAGTTGCAGCGTACCGTCGGGGTTGAGAGGGATCACACGCAGCTCTGCGCCAACGCGTGCGCAAAGCATCTGCCAGGGGACAATGTTAGCGTGGTGCTCCATCTGACTGATGATGATGTTATCGCCCGCCCGCACATTGCTGTTGCCCCAGCTATTGGCGACCAGATTGATCCCTTCCGTCGTGCCGCGGACGAACACCAGCTCTTCCGCCGAACGGGCATTAATAAACAGCGATGCCCGCTTGCGCACGTTCTCCATTTTCTCGGTCGCCTGGGCGCTTAAGGTATGAATACCGCGATGCACCGCCGCGTAGCCATGACGATAAAACTCGGCCTCGGCGTCAATCACCTGGCTCGGTTTCTGTGCACTGGCGGCGCTGTCGAGATAAGCCAGCGGCAAACCGTTTACCTCACGCGAAAGCACCGGAAAGTCGGCCCGCACTTTGTCGACGGAAAAAGTCATCTTGCACCTCCTGGCAGCCGTTGACCGATTCGGGCCAGCACCTGCTGTTTAAGCCCCTCATCACGCAGTGCTTCCGTCAGTTCGGCAGCAAAGGCGTAAATGATCATCTGCTGGGCATCCTGCTGATTGATCCCGCGCGAGCGCAGATAGAACATCTGTTCATCATCAATACGCCCCACCGTCGCGCCGTGGCTGCATTTCACATCATCTGCATAGATTTCCAGCAGCGGTTTCGTATCCACTTCCGCCAGTTTGCCCATCAGCAGATTATTGTTGGTCATCTGACCATCCGTTTTGATGGCGTGCTGCGCGACGTTGATCAAACCGTTAAATACCGCGCGGCCTTTGTCGCTGACGATAGTTTTGTGCAACTGTCGGCTGTTACAAAAACCTTTATTGTGTTCCAGCCAGGTACGGGTATCACACACCTCGTTTTTCACCGGCATCGCCAGGCTATTGATCCGCAGCGTGCTGTTTTCTCCATTGAGTTGCGTACTGGTGTTGTGTCGTAACACTGCGCCACCCAGCAGGAAACTATGGCTAAATGCGGTGGCATCCTCAGCCAGCAACAAATCGTTATGAGCAAAGTGGTGACTGAGCGGGTTTTCAAACGCCAGCTTGATATGCTGCAAGTGGGCGTTCGCTGCGACATTGATAGTGAACCGTGCCCCGGTAAAATGACGAGCATCATTAAGGCTGACAAAATGTTCGATCACCGTTGCTTCGGCACCTTCCGCCAGATCCAGATGATGCCGGTAATGGGCAGTGTTCACCTCTTCACCTGCCACGCCCTGGGTGATATACATTAACAGCAATGGCTTTGCCGGCCGTTGACCGCGCTTCACGGCGATATGCGTCACGCTTTGTGCCAGGCTTTCCGTCAAATGCAGAAACACTTCCGCCTGAATAGCGTCGGGTAACCCCTGACGGTCGTCGTTAATGCTCACTTCATATCCGCTGCCTTCAATTGCATCGCTCAGCGCGGGCACGTAACGTCCATCGACAAACACCAGCCGCACGGCGTCTAACGTTAACGCTAAGGCATCACGCTGCTGTGGGGATATCTCCCCCGCAATGCTGACAAACTGGCTATTGGTCAGCCCTTCCAGCGGCGTATATTTCCAGTTTTCATGTTTACGTGTCGGCAGTCCGGTACGCAGCAATTGTTGTAAATGCTGCTGTGCTTGCGGGGAGCGTTTTGTCCCTTCAGCTTCAAACAAGTGATGCCACTGTTGCAGCGCGTTACTGCTGTTCGGTAAGCCAGCCATAACCCTGCTCCTCCAGTTGTTTGACCAACGTGAAATCGCCGGATTTCACAATTCGTCCCTGATATAGCACATGGACGTAATCAGGCTTGATGTAGTCGAGAATGCGTTGGTAGTGCGTAACAATGATGAATGAGCGCTTGCCATCACGCAGGGAGTTCACGCCATCGGCGACCACTTTTAATGCGTCAATATCCAGCCCGGAGTCCGACTCATCAAGAATGCATAACTCCGGTTCCAGCACCGCCATTTGCAAAATATCGTTGCGCTTTTTCTCGCCGCCGGAAAAACCAACGTTTACCGAACGGGTTAATAAATCTTCCGGCATCTTCAGGAGAGCGATTTTCTCTTCCATCAAATCCTGAAAATCAAAGCGGTCGAGCGTTTCCTGGCCGCGATAGCTGCGCACTGCATTAAGTGCCGTTTGCAGGAAAAACTGGTTACTGACGCCTGGAATCTCCACCGGATACTGGAAGGCCATAAAGATGCCTTCGCCTGCACGATCTTCCGGCGACAGTGCAAGCAAATCTTTGCCTTTGAACTCAACCGTGCCGCCCGTCACTTCATAATCTTCGCGCCCGGCAAGCGTTGCCGATAAGGTACTTTTGCCCGAACCGTTTGGCCCCATAATGGCGTGAACTTCGCCGGGACGAACGGCGAGGCTTAATCCACGCAGGATAGCTTTATCTTCCACGCTGACGTGTAAATCTTTAATACTTAACATGTTTATTCCTTATCCGACGCTGTGTTCAAGACTGATGGCGAGGAGTTTTTGTGCTTCAACGGCAAATTCCAGCGGCAGTTCTGAGAACACGTCTTTGCAGAAACCGTTAACAATCATCGAGATGGCGTCTTCTTCGCTGATCCCGCGTTGCAGGCAGTAAAACAGTTGATCTTCACCAATACGTGATGTCGTTGCCTCGTGCTCCAGTTGTGCGCTGTTATTGCGACATTCGACATACGGGAAGGTATGCGCCCCACAATTAGCGCCAATCAGCATTGAGTCGCACTGAGTGAAATTGCGCGCATTGGTTGCCGTCGGCATGATTTTCACTAAGCCGCGATAACTGTTCTGACTATGTCCGGCAGAGATCCCTTTCGAGATAATGGTCGATTTGGTGTTTTTACCGATGTGGATCATCTTGGTGCCGGTATCCGCTTGCTGATGACCGCTGGTCAGCGCCACTGAGTAAAACTCACCAATGGAGTTATCGCCGCGCAAAATGCAGCTGGGATATTTCCACGTAATCGCGGACCCGGTTTCTGATTGCGTCCATGACATTTTGCTGTTTTCGCCTTCGCACAAAGCACGCTTGGTGACGAAGTTGAGAATACCGCCGGTGTTGTTATCGCCAGGGAACCAGTTTTGTACCGTGGAATATTTCACCTCGGCGTTTTTATGGATGATGACTTCCACCACTGCCGCGTGTAACTGATAGCTGTCACGCACCGGAGCGGAACAGCCTTCAATGTAGCTGACGTAGCTGCCTTCGTCGGCCACCAGAATGGTGCGCTCAAACTGCCCGGTTTTTTCCGCGTTAATGCGAAAATAGGTGGAAAGTTCCATCGGGCAGCGCACGCCTTTAGGCACATAAATAAACGTACCGTCAGAGGCTACCGCCGCATTAAGCGCGGCAAAGAAGTTGTCATTCCCCGGCACCACGGTGCCGAGATATTTACGCACCAGTTCCGGGTGATCGTGGATCGCCTCACCAAAGGAACAGAAAATAATTCCCTGCTCCGCCAGTTTTTCGCGATAAGTAGTGGCAACCGAAACAGAGTCGAAAATGGCATCCACCGCCACCTCTTTGCCTTCCCGCACGGGAACGCCCAACTGCTCAAACGCCGCCTCCACCTCTTTACTTAAAAAGGCGTTCGCGCCAGTTTGCTGCACCGCGCCAGGTTCAGACGCGCAAGTGTCGTCACAATTACCGCACGATGGTGCTGAGTAGTAGCTGTAATCCTGATAATTCAGCTTGTCGTAGTGCGCTTTCAACCAGTGCGGTTCTTCCATCTCCAGCTATGCGCGATAGGCGTTTAGACGAAACTCCAGCATCCACTCCGGCTCATTACGCTTCGCCGAAATTGCGCGCACCACCTCTTCGTTTATCCCCTTTGCCAGCTCATCGGTGGCTAACTGGGTGAAGAATCCTTCTTTATAATTCAGCGGGCCGCCGGTCCAGGTTTTGACATCGTCAGTTGCTTCAGTATTACGAGACATAGTACCGCCTATACCCCAAAGCTTTCGCCACAGCCACATTCATTCTGGGCTTTAGGGTTGTGAAATTTGAATATCTGATTAAGTCCTTCACGAACGAAATCGACTTCCGTGCCATCAATAAACGGCATCGCTTGCAGCGGGACAAACAGCTTCGCGCCGTCGTGTTCAAACAGCAGATCGTCTTTGTCCGGCTCGCTAACACTGTCGAGCACATAGCCAAAGCCCGCGCAGCCCGTTTGCTTCACGCCTAAGCGCACGCCGACCATACCCGGCTGCTTTGCCACCAGCTCACGGATGTGTATCGCCGCTGCGGGTGTCAGCGTTAAGCCTTGCCAGGTGAAATCTTGTGGGTTAAAGGTTCCTGAATGCATGTCCATCGATTTACCTCACTTCATCGCTTTCAGCGTATAACAGCATGTTAGTGATAATGATTATCAGTTCAACTCAGCAAACGCAGGGGCTTTACCGTAAAACATGCTTTTTGCCTGCTTTTAATAAGCATAGACCCTGATGTGTGGGTTAACAGGCACGCTAAGAATTAGGTATCTCATTGTTAGATAATGGTTATTATCTAAGGACCATTAAGGCTGTGATGAAAAAGAAAAAGTTGTATTAAAATGACTATTTAAGAGATAGGTAAAAAAGTGCAGCGTTCAGAAATAAGAAAACCCTTAAGTCTGTGCGACACAGGCTTAAGGGTTTCTACCCCATCCGGCGCTTATCTCCGGCACTCTCAGTGGCTTAGCTCTTGAAGGGGCGATAAGAATAATCTCATAAAGCTAACCCGCCGTTTTAACACAAACTGCGATTAGTATTATTTTTGAACAATATCAGGCGGTAGATAAGCAGTATTAAGAAGGTCATCGAACCTGGACGGAGGTTAATCCAGGTCGATTTGGCGAACTTGCGGCATTAAGTCAGGATCAATGCACGCCCAGACGCCAGGCAAAGTAGATTTCTTCTTTTAATTCAGCAGAAGAGAGAGTAAGCAGGTCAGCAAATTCAAGTTCTAGTTGTTTCAGACGTTTGAGATATTGGGCAGGTGAAAGATTGCTCTGGTCACGGCGTAAAAATTCAATGGCCAGCTGGGTGGGATCAAGTTGAGTAGACATAGCATCCTCGCTTTTAGACAAGACGTGTACAGTATACCACCGTTTACTGTGCAGATAATGACCAAAAGCAATATGCGTCACACTTTTCTGGTGACAACGTCACAAAATGGCGGTCGTCAATCGTGACGAACAGCACAAACGCCCTTTCTCATCGAAGATTTCAATCTGCCAGACCTGGTGACGCGAACCGAGATGCAACGGTTTACATATGCCGCGCACCCGCCCTTCTCGTGCCGAGCGGACGTGATTAGCATTGATTTCCAGACCAACCACTTTTTGCTCACCTTCGGTACATAAATAACCGGCAACGGAACCGATACTTTCGGCCAGTACCACGGATGCTCCTCCATGCAGCAACCCGAAAGGCTGCTTTGTCCGCGAGTCTACTGGCATTGTCGCTTCAAGGGTGTCATCACCAATATGTTCAAAGCGAATATCCAGGAACCCCACCATGTTTCCTTCACCCATAGCATTCAGTGCTTCCAGGGTGATTTTCCGTTTCCATATCATTTAATAATCTCCAGTAAAGCCTGCACAGGATGGCGTACCCCCGTGCCTTCAACCCGTTTTACCTGGCTACGGCAGGAATATCCGGTCGCCAGACAGCGGTTACGCGGCAGTCGCTGCATAGCCTGATGCCAGGATAACTCATAGATCCCGAGCGAATTTTCATGGTTTTTCGCTTCATGTCCGTAAGTCCCTGCCATGCCGCAGCAACCCACGCTGACATTTTCCAGTTTCGCGCCAAAACGGGCAAATATCGCGGCCCATTGTGCTGGCGCACCCGGCAAGGCGGTAACTTCGGTACAGTGACCAAAGAAATACCATGATTCACCGCTGACTGTAGCCACTGGCTGTGACTCAAGTGCGCTTGCCAGCCATTCATTCGCCAGTAAGACGTTAAACTCGCCACGCTCCTCGCCCAGCGCCAGTTTATATTCATCGCGATAACAAAGTACCAGCGCCGGATCGACGCCCACCATTGGCATACCCAGCTTCGCCATACGGTTGAGGAAATCCGCCGTCTTTTTCGCCGTCTTCGCAAAACGATTAAGAAAACCTTTAATATGCTGGGCTTTGCCATTTGGCGAAAATGGCAGTAACACAGGCTGGAAACCTAATTTTTCGACCAGACGGACAAAATCCGCCACCACTTGCGCATCGTAATAGCTGGTAAAGGGGTCCTGCACCACCAACACTGTGCGCGCTTTCTGCTCTGCATTGAGAGATTCAAGCTGTTCCAGCGTCATGTTTGCCGAGCGATGCCCCACCATTTGTTGTTGTAGCGAGGGGACCGACAGCAGCGGCAAATCAACCATGCCGATATGTTTTTCCGAGAGTTTGCGCACCAGCGGCTGGTTAATGAAGAAGTTAAAGGTTTTCGGCGCGCGTGCCATCAGCGGCGCGTAGCTCTCGACCGTAGCGACGAGGTGGTCGCGCAGCGGGCGTAAATAACGGGTGTGATAGAGCTGCAGAAAACGAGAGCGAAACTCCGGCACATCAATTTTGATGGGGCACAGGGTCGAACACGCTTTACAGGCCAGACAGCCCGACATCGCCTCTTTGACTTCGTGTGAGAAGTCATATTCGCCTTTATTCGCATGCCAGCTATTGCGCGTGCGGGCAATTAACGTCCGCAAACTGACGCCGGATTCAGGCAGTTCTTGTTCCAGTTTGAGTGGATCAACGCCGCGATCCGCCAACAAACGCAGCCATTCACGCACCAGCGTTGCGCGCCCTTTCGGTGAATGAATCCGGTTCTGGGTGATCTTCATCGACGGACACATCGGACTACGGGCATCAAAGTTGAAGCATAAACCGTTGCCGTTACACTCCATCGCACCGCGCCACTGCTGGCGTACCGCAATGGGGATCTGCCGATCGAATGTACCGCGCTTCACCGCGTCCACTTTCATCATCGGCGCATCGAGACCTTCTGGCGGGCAAATCTTCCCTGGGTTGAGTCGGTTATGCGGGTCAAATGCCGCTTTCACTTTGCGCAGTTCTGCAAAAAGTTCCTCACCGAAAAACGCCGGGCTGTATTCAGCGCGAAAACCTTTGCCGTGCTCGCCCCACAACAAACCACCGTATTTCGCAGTCAGCGCCACCACGTCATCAGAGATTTGCTTCATCAAAATCTCTTGTTGAGGATCGCACATATCCAGCGCTGGACGGACGTGCAAGACACCTGCGTCGACGTGACCGAACATACCGTAGCTTAAGCCGTGGCTGTCGAGCAGCGCGCGAAATTCAGCAATATAATCCGCCAGGTGTTCCGGTGGTACGCAGGTATCCTCAGCAAACGGAATTGGCTTAGCGGCACCTTTGGCATTGCCAAGCAGACCAACGGCTTTTTTGCGCATTGCATAGATACGTTCAACCCCCGCCAGCTCACGGCACACCTGCCAGCCGATGACACCTGCTTGATGACTGGCGATCAGCTCATCCAACCGCGCACAGAGTGCATTTACCCGCTCATCAATCAGCGCCTCATCATCACCAGCAAATTCCACAATGTTCAGCCCGAGCATCTCTTGGTCAGGCACATCGGTAATCAACTCGCTGACGGAATGCCAGACAATATCTTCCCGCGCCAGATTCAGCACTTTTGAGTCCACCGTCTCTACCGAAAGCGCCCGCGCCTCAACCATAAACGGCGCGTTACGCAGCGCAGAGTCAAAAGAGTCATATTTGACGTTCACCAGACGGCGCACTTTAGGCAAGCGCGTAATATCCAGCCGCGCTTCGGTAATAAAGGCCAGCGTCCCTTCTGAACCCGTCAGAATGCGCGTCAGGTCGAACTCGGTCATCTCATCGTTAAAGACATGACGCAGATCGTAACCGGTAAGAAAGCGGTTAAGTTTGGGGAAGTTGTCGATAATTAACTGGCGTTGCTGACGGCAACGTTGATAAACCGTGTTATAAATTCGCCCGATTGTGGTATTGGATTTACCCAGCGTTTCCGCCAATTCGACGGGTAAAGGTTGCGTATCGAGAATATCGCCCCCCAACAACACCGCGCGTACGCCAAGTACGTGATCTGACGTTTTGCCATAGACCAGCGATCCCTGACCGGATGCATCGGTATTGATCATCCCACCGAGCGTTGCCCGGTTGCTGGTCGAAAGTTCCGGCGCAAAAAAGTAGCCGAACGGTTTCAGGTACTGATTGAGTTGATCTTTTATCACCCCGGCCTCAACGCGCACCCAGCCCTCTTCAGGGTTAATTTCGATGATGCGGTTCATATGGCGGGACATATCAACAATAATCCCCTGGTTGAGCGCCTGACCGTTAGTGCCGGTGCCGCCGCCGCGGGGGGTAAAGATCAGCGATGAATAGCGTTCCTGCGCGGCAAGACGGGCGATCAGCGCCACATCTGCGGTTGAACGCGGAAATACCACCGCATCGGGGAGAAGTTGGTAAATACTGTTGTCGGTCGACATTGTCAGACGATCGGCATAACTTGTCGCCGTATCGCCGGTAAAACCTTGTTGCTCCAGCTCTTGCAAAAAATTAAGCACCAGTTGAACGACGCCGGGTGCCTGGGAAATCTGTGGAATCATTATATTGCCCCTTTCCTGCGGTCTGTGATGTAGGTCGATACACTATTCTTTCAGGCGGCTGCAATAGCGCACTGAAAGGAGATGTTTATTTACTCTATGGATTTCGAGTTGCAGGAAGGCGGCAAGCGAGTGAACTCCAGGAGCTTACAATAGTAAGTGACTGGGGTGAACGAACGTAGCCGCAGCACATGCAACTTGAAATACGACGAGTAAATCGTTTGCGTGTTGCCTGAGTTGTTGTACCACATTTTTTTCTAACACGCCCATCAGAATTAAGGGCAGAATCGGCCTGTTAAAAACCGCTGAAATTGCTCATCATTATGCAGGTGAGTTTCGCGTGTTCACGTCGCGTCGACGATTTGACGCACAAAAAAGGTGAAAAGTAGTTATGGTAAATGTTCGTCAGCCCAGGGATGTCGCACAAATTCTGCTTTCGGTGCTGTTTTTAGCCATCATGATTGTGGCATGTCTGTGGATTGTTCAACCCTTTATTCTCGGCTTTGCATGGGCCGGTACGGTGGTTATCGCCACCTGGCCGGTATTGTTACGTTTGCAAAAGATCATGTTTGGCCGCCGCTCTCTCGCCGTTCTGGTGATGACGCTGTTATTAGTGATGGTGTTTATCATCCCTATTGCTTTGCTGGTTAACAGTATCGTCGACGGCAGCGGCCCGCTAATTAAAGCCATTTCCAGCGGCGACATGACGTTACCCGATCTGGCGTGGCTTAATACCATTCCGGTGATTGGCGCGAAGCTGTATGCAGGCTGGCACAACTTGCTGGATATGGGGGGGACGGCGATCATGGCGAAAGTCCGCCCTTATATTGGCACCACCACCACCTGGTTCGTTGGGCAGGCGGCGCATATCGGGCGCTTTATGGTGCATTGTGCGCTGATGCTTCTCTTCAGTGCCCTGCTGTACTGGCGCGGTGAACAGGTGGCACAAGGCATTCGCCATTTTGCAACCCGTCTGGCAGGCGTTCGCGGAGATGCCGCCGTACTGCTGGCGGCACAGGCTATCCGCGCGGTGGCGCTGGGTGTGGTGGTGACGGCGTTAGTACAGGCAGTGCTTGGCGGTATCGGCCTCGCCGTATCCGGCGTACCTTATGCAACGTTGCTAACGGTGTTAATGATCCTCTCCTGCCTTGTCCAGCTTGGCCCGTTGCCGGTACTGATTCCGGCGATTATCTGGCTCTACTGGACTGGCGATACCACCTGGGGAACGGTATTGTTAGTGTGGAGCGGTGTGGTTGGCACGCTGGATAACGTCATCCGCCCAATGTTAATTCGCATGGGTGCCGATTTACCGCTGATCCTGATCCTCTCTGGTGTTATTGGTGGTTTGATTGCTTTCGGGATGATCGGTCTGTTTATTGGTCCGGTTCTGTTAGCCGTTTCCTGGCGTCTGTTTGCCGCGTGGGTGGAAGAAGTCCCGCCGCCGACGGACCAACCGGAAGAAATTCTCGAAGAACTTGGCGAAATCGAGAAACCGAATAAGTAATTTCTCATCAGGCGGCTCTGCCGCTGATTGTTAACCCCCGCTAATTGATATTTGCTTGCTCTTCCCCATATTTTCCTGCTTACCGCCATTCAGCTGGTAGTACCTGTCGCAAATTCTTTACAGTTTTTAAACTAATGAGACGAATCTGATCGACGCAAAAAGTCCGTATGCCTACTATTAGCTCACGGTTATAAATCAACATATTGATTTATAAGCATGGAAATCCCCTGAGTGAAACAACGAATTGCTGTGTGTAGTCTTTGCCCATCTCCCACGATGGGCTTTTTTTTAACATTTTTCCACTTCGCTACCTCGCCCCTCACTCTTTCCAATAATGTTGCACAAGATACTGTGACTCTCTTCAAGCCGTCAGCAGGCTGATAATGTTATTTATATTTTATTGTTTATTTCATGCAGCCATTACACGATGAACGCTTATGAACTCCAGGCACTCCGCCATATTTTTGCCATGACTATTGATGAATGCGCACCTGGATTGCCCAGACCGGTGACAGTGAAAGCTGGCGTCAGTGGGAAAATGGCAAGTGTGCCATTCCTGATCGTGTAGTCGAGCAACTGTTGGCTATGCGTCAGCAAAGAAAAAAACATCTTCATGCCATCATAGAGAAAATAAATAACCGCATCGGCAACAACACCATGCGTTTTTTCCCCGACTTAACCGCATTTCAACGAGTCTACCCTGATGGCAATTTTATTGACTGGAAGATCTATCAATCGGTAGCCGCTGAAGGTAATGCTGTTGAAAAGCAAATTCCCCAGCCAGTTGGTGGACGCCAGCGTAGCTAATGAATTACCGCAAATGAACAGCAAACCGTTAGTCTGGCTGGAAGGTGTTTCATCGGTACTGTTCGGTGTAGCCGCATTCTCGACCTTTTATGTGATTGTGGTGTGGATGCCCAAATATGCGATGGCTTTTGCTGGTATGTCAGAAGCTGAGGCATTAAAAACCATCTCTTATTACAGTATGGGCTCGTTGGTCTGTGTCTTTATTTTTGCCGCACTACTGAAAAAAATGGTCCGGCCCATCTGGGCTAATGTATTTAACTCTGCACTGGCGGTAATGCTGCCAACTTACTGATTTAGTGTATGATGGTGATTTTAAGGTGCTTGCGTGGCTTCCATTTCCATCAGATGTCCTTCCTGCTCCGCTACTGAAGGCGTGGTGCGTAACGGCAAAAGCACTGCCGGACATCAGCGCTATCTCTGCTCTCATTGCCGTAAAACATGGCAACTACAGTTCACTTACACCGCCTCTCAGCCCGGTAC
>NZ_MDGW01000600.1:0-40579 GCF_001712525.1 Shigella sp. FC1661 | reverse complement strand
TAAGAAAGTGGCAGGCTCATATGACGGACCTCTGTAATGCGGTATCCAACCCGCGAATATCAGCGTGATTCACCGTCGGATTTACTGCTACGTCGCCCTCAGGGAATTAAACCTAAAAAGAAAATCGTCAAAATTAGAGATTCCGGTTTGACACGGAAAGTCATATCAGCGCTTACTGATCACCATCCCGCCAAAGGCAATCAACCAGACCACCGCGGTCTGCGAAATGGTTGCTGCCAGTCCGAGCATCACCGCCTGTTTAATGGTGCCTTTGATGGCGATGATAAACGCCGCCATCATCGTTTTTGAGTGCCCTGGTTCCAGACCATGAAGCGCACCAAGTAAGATGGCGCTGGGGATGAAGAACCAGGCGTTTCCTTGCTGAAGAAGAGTTGTAAATTCGGTCATGATAATAATTCTTAGTATTAATTCGGCAATCTGATTCTACTCCCCCCCAGTACCTGATACTACCCCCCAGTAGATTAATAGTGCTATGATTTTTCATATTCTTGTTAACCAGGTGTTGCCATGTCTCATACAATCCGTGATAAACAGAAACTGAAAGCGCGTGCCAGTAAGATTCAGGGCCAGGTCGTGGCGCTCAAGAAAATGCTCGACGAGCCGCACGAATGCGCTGCAGTTTTACAACAGATTGCTGCTATCCGTGGCGCGGTAAACGGTCTGATGCGGGAAGTGATTAAAGGTCATCTGACGGAACACATCGTTCACCAGGGGGATGAGCTAAAACGTGAAGAAGATCTGGATGTCGTTCTGAAGGTGCTGGATTCATATATCAAATAATTTATTAACGCGATTGTAAAACTGCCGTTTTTCCTCGTTTACAACGCGTGCGCTGGACATTACCATCCTCCTCTGCGATTTATCATCGCAACCAAACGACTCGGGGTGCCCTTCTGCGTGAAGGCTGAGAAATACCCGTATTACCTGATCTGGATAATGCCAGCGTAGGGAAGTCACGGACCACCAGGTCATTGCTTCTTCACGTTATGGCAGGAGCAAACTATGCAAGTCGACCTGCTGAGTTCCGCGCAATCTGCGCACACGTTACACCTTTTTCACCAACATTCCCCTCTTGTGCACTGCATGACCAACGATGTGGTGCAAACCTTTACTGCCAATACCTTGCTGGCGCTCGGTGCATCGCCAGCGATGGTTATCGAAACCGAAGAGGCCAGTCAGTTTGCGGCTATTGCTAGTGCGTTGCTGATTAACGTTGGCACGCTGACGCAGCCACGCGCACAGGCGATGCGTGCCGCCGTTGAGCAAGCAAAAAGCTCTCAAACCCCCTGGACGCTTGATCCTGTAGCGGTGGGTGCACTCGATTATCGCCGCCGTTTTTGTCTGGAACTTCTGTCTCATAAGCCAACCGCCATACGTGGTAATGCTTCGGAAATCATGGCATTAGCTGGCGTTGCTAATGGTGGACGGGGAGTGGATACCACTGACGCCGCAGCTAACGCAATACCCGCTGCACAAACACTGGCACGGGAAACTGGCGCAATCGTCGTGGTCACAGGCGAGGTGGATTATGTTACCGATGGGCATCGTATCGTTGGCATTCACGGTGGCGATCCGCTAATGACTAAAGTGGTAGGAACTGGCTGTGCATTATCGGCGGTTGTTGCTGCCTGTTGTGCGTTACCAGGCGATATGCTGGAAAATGTCGCATCTGCCTGTCACTGGATGAAACAAGCCGGAGAGCGCGCAGTCGCCAGAAGCGAGGGGCCAGGCAGTTTTGTTCCACATTTCCTTGATGCGCTCTGGCAATTGACGCAGGAGGTGCAGGCATGAAACGAATTAACGCTCTGACGATTGCCGGTACTGATCCCAGTGGTGGTGCGGGGATTCAGGCCGATCTTAAAACCTTCTCGGCACTTGGCGCTTATGGTTGCTCAGTTATTACTGCACTGGTGGCGCAAAATACCCGTGGCGTACAGTCGGTGTATCGCATTGAGCCTGATTTTGTCGCCGCCCAGCTCGATTCGGTGTTCAGCGATGTGCGAATCGACACCACTAAAATCGGTATGTTGGCGGAAACCGATATTGTTGAAGCGGTGGCAGAACGGTTGCAACGTTATCAGATCCAAAACGTGGTACTCGACACCGTTATGCTGGCAAAAAGCGGCGACCCGCTGCTTTCACCTTCGGCGGTTGCTACGCTGCGCAGTCGATTATTGCCACAGGTTTCATTAATAACGCCAAACTTGCCCGAAGCTGCCGCCTTGCTCGACGCGCCACACGCGCGCACCGAACAGGAAATGCTGGAACAAGGGCGATCGCTGTTGGCGATGGGCTGTGGCGCAGTGCTAATGAAAGGTGGTCATCTGGATGATGAGCAAAGCCCGGACTGGCTGTTTACCCGCGAGGGTGAACAACGGTTTACCGCACCGCGCATTATGACCAAAAACACCCACGGTACTGGTTGTACACTCTCTGCGGCGTTGGCTGCACTACGCCCGCGCCATACAAACTGGGCTGACACCGTACAGGAGGCAAAAAGCTGGCTTTCATCGGCGTTAGCCCAGGCCGACACGCTGGAAGTTGGTCACGGTATTGGTCCGGTTCACCACTTCCACGCCTGGTGGTGAGCACCGTACTATAGCTGCTTTGGTTATTGTCAGCCTTTGGCACTGACATTCAGGGATGAAACCAATGCAGCTAAGAATTACCAGTCGAAAAAAACTCACCGCTCTATTATGCGCTCTTGGGCTAATTTCCATCGTTGCAATTTATCCGCGTCAGACGGTGAATTTTTTCTATTCGACAGCAGTTCAGATTACAGACTACATCCACTTCTACGGTTATCGCCCGGTTAAATCTTTCGCTATTCGTATTCCTGCCAGTTACACCATTCACGGAATAGATGTTTCGCGCTGGCAGGAGCGGATCGACTGGCAGCGTGTGGCAAAAATGCGCGATAACGGTATTCGCTTACAATTTGCCTTTATTAAGGCGACGGAAGGCGAAAAGCTGGTGGACCCCTATTTTTCGCGTAACTGGCAACTAAGCCGTGAAAATGGCCTGCTGCGCGGGGCATATCATTATTTCTCCCCGTCGGTAGCAGCACCGGTTCAGGTGCGATTATTTCTGCAAACGGTAGATTTCTCACAAGGCGATTTCCCTGCGGTACTGGACGTAGAAGAGCGAGGAAAATTATCGGCAAAAGAATTACGCAAGAGGGTAAGTCAGTGGCTAAAAATGGTCGAAAAAAGTACGGGGAAAAAGCCGATTATTTACTCAGGAGCCGTTTTTTATCACACGAATCTGGCGGGCTATTTCAATGAATATCCGTGGTGGGTGGCTCACTACTATCAACGTCGTCCGGACAATGACGGCATGGCCTGGCGCTTCTGGCAGCATTCCGACCGTGGACAGGTAGATGGCATCAATGGTCCGGTGGATTTTAATGTGTTTAATGGCACGGTGGAGGAGTTGCAGGGGTTCGTTGATGGGATTAAAGAAACGCCTTAAATAAGAAGCAGTGATATACTCCCACCAGACTCCCTGGCAGGAAAAAGACAAATGGAACAAGCGCATACCCAGCTGATTGCCCAACTGAACGAACGTATTTTAGCGGCGGATAACACGCCGCTTTATATTAAGTTTGCCGAAACGGTAAAAAATGCCGTGCGCAGCGGGGTGCTGGAGCATGGCAATATTTTGCCCGGTGAGCGTGATTTAAGTCAGTTAACCGGCGTTTCGCGCATTACGGTGCGCAAGGCGATGCAGGCGCTGGAAGAAGAGGGTGTGGTGACGCGTTCGCGTGGTTACGGCACGCAGATCAACAACATCTTCGAATACTCGTTGAAAGAAGCGCGAGGTTTTTCTCAGCAGGTGGTATTGCGCGGGAAAAAGCCCGATACGCTATGGGTTAACAAGCGTGTCGTGAAATGTCCCGAAGAAGTCGCGCAGCAGCTGGCGGTCGAAGCAGGAAGTGATGTCTTTTTGCTTAAGCGTATTCGCTATGTCGATGAAGAAGCGGTATCGATTGAGGAATCGTGGGTTCCGGCGCATTTAATTCATGATGTTGATGCCATCGGGATTTCACTTTATGACTATTTCCGCAGCCAGCACATTTACCCACAACGTACGCGTTCCCGCGTTAGCGCCCGGATGCCGGATGCCGAGTTTCAGTCACATATTCAGTTAGATAGCAAAATACCGGTGCTGGTGATCAAGCAAGTGGCGCTTGACCAACAGCAACGGCCTATTGAGTACAGCATTAGCCACTGTCGCAGCGATCTATACGTTTTTGTGTGCGAGGAGTAGTTCCTCGCGCGTTGGCGCACAATCACCGCCCCGATGCCCGACAACCCACGACGCCACTGCATTGCCCAGTAATACGGCATCCGCCAGTGGCAGACCAGAGGCCAGCCCGGCATGACTGTCGCCCGCCCCAATGGTGTCGACAACTTGCGTTGGAAATGCCGGAATGCAGCCAGAAGCGTCGTTGCTGAAATACCATGCGCCTTCTTTATCGAGACGAACGATCAACGGCGCGGCAAATTTCTCCTGCCATTGCTTGCCAAGTGTTGTTATCTCTGCGGATAAAGCAAAACGTTCGGCGCAATCTCAGCCTCTTGACGATTGAGTGACACTAAAGGTCGACAGGCCATGATCCGCGCCAGTAATGCGTCCGGGATATCGCCAATACGTGGGCCAAAATCGATAAACGGCGTCACGTCTTGCAGCTCTTCCAGCCATTCCACTAACAATTCGCCGCAGGGCGAGGCCAGTTGATAACCGGAAAAATAGAGCAGGCTGCCAGGCGCAACGGTTAATCGCGCCAGCCACTGGCGATTCCACTGATTTTCCACACCGCTGAATGACATAAAAGTACGTTCGCCATCCGGCTCAACCAGCGCCAGACACCAGCCGTTATCGCCTTCGGCGTTATCGATCAGGCTGATTAACCCCTCTTTCGCCATCCGGTTGCGAATAATCTCCGCCCATACCCCCTGACCGAGCGGCAAGGCATTACCCGCTTCGATGCCGAGGCGCTTTAACGCCACGGCAATATTCAGTGCGCAGCCGCCAACGTTAACGCTCTGCTGTTTCAGTTCGATATCGCACCCACGCCAGGGGAGGACATAAGCGTCGGCGATCACGTCAATGACCGCCGCGCCGACGACCATCACCGACTGACGCGTGGTTAATTCAGGCAGCAGCGTGTGTAATCGAGCGCCGCTCATACCGCCTCCCGTTGTTGACGATATTTCGCCAGCGCTGTGGCATAGCGGTTGAAATCAAGCTGATTTACCGCATCCAGCTCCGCCTTTAACGGAGGATCGATAGCGTTAATGCCATGCAACGCGCCGCAGATTGCCGTCGCCATAGCACCGATGGTGTCTGTATCGCCGCCAAGGTTAGCGCAGAGGACGGCGCAACGGTTCGGGTCGGTTTGTGCCAGTTCAACCAGCGCAATGGCGCACGGAACGGACTCGATAGTGCTGGTACCTGCGCCAACGACCTGATACAGCTGTTCGCTGGCGGATTCAGTGCCGTCGGCATTGCGCACAATTTTCAGCGCAATCTCCAGACGTGCTGCCAGTGAGGCGCTGAAGGTGGTGATGCGTTTTTGCTGGGCATGTCGCGCAATTGAAGGCAGTGAATCTACAATCGCTGACCAGCTTTCTCCGTCAATGGCACGAGAAATCGCCCATGCGATGACTACCGCGCCCGCAACCGCCAGATCGGATTTATGGGTCGGGCTGGACGCCAGCGCCACATCATCAATAAAGGAATCAACATCACGCGCCGGAAGCAAACAACCTAATGGCGAGACGCGCATTGCCGCGCCGTTGGTCACGCCATTGTTTTCCAGTTCAGCAACGGGTTTACCGTCGCGAATGGCGTTGAGAGCAATCTTCGAGGTCGGACCTAGTACGTTTTTGTTAAAGGCGTCGAAACGCAGCGCCCAGTCGAGAATATTACGCCCAATAAGATTCGGATCGATCTTGCCTTCACGTTCCAGTAACGCATCCGCCAGACACAGCGCCATCGAGGTATCGTCGGTGAATTCGGCGCGGTTAAAATAACAGGCCGCGTTATTCTCCTTTGGTCCAGGAAGAAAACGGTCAATCCAGCCAAAGTGTGCTTTAACGCGGCTGCGTGGCCAAAGCTCGGAGGGCATCCCCATCGCATCCCCTAACGCCTGCCCATAAAGAGCACCGAGAATACGTTCTGTTTTCATTTAACTTCCCCTTGTGTCAACGCAATATCGCGATCATCGACCTTGATAGCCGTAATTTCGTTGTCGGATTCGCGGAAAAAAATCATGAACAGCACGGCGATAATGGCAATCATCACCGCGCCGAAAGTCCACATCCCGGACCAGTTGAAAGTCAGTCCGTTTACCGGTTCCTGATAAGCGAACATCTTTTCCATCATCACACCGCCAAGACGATAGCCGAGCAAACTGCCGAAGCCCTGGCAGCAGAGCGTGATCAGCCCCTGCGCAGCGGTACGCATATGCACGGGGGCTTTTTTATCGACATAGATGTAAGCGGTAACGTAGTAAAAATCGTAACTTACGCCGTGAAGCAAAATACCGAGGAACAGTAACGCGTAGGTGAAATATTCATCCGCACTACCGTAAATAAAGAAGCCATAGCGGATCGCAGCGGTGACCAGACCAAGCAATAACACCTTTTTGATACCAAAGCGTTTAGTGAAAAACGGCAATGCCAGCATAAAGAAGATTTCAGAGAACTGGCCGAGCGTCATCCAGCCGGTGGCGTTTTTCATGCCAACTTCGGTCAGATAACCGTTGGCAAAGATGTAATAGAACGCCAGTGGCATCGCAAACAGGAATGAACAGAAGAAAAAGACGAGGAAGTTTTTATCGCGCAGCAGGATCAGCGCATCCAGGCCGAGCATGACTTTAATATCCATTTTGCCGGTGCTTTTTGGTGGCGTGTCGGGCAGGAAAAACGCAAACACACCGAGCAGAGCAGAACTTCCGGCGGTAATCAGCAGCGGGATGTTAGTCGGTGAGATATCGGCATACCCCAGTATTTGCGGCAAGAAACCACATGCCAGACCGGAGGCAATCCAGCCGATAGTGCCCATCACACGAATGCGCGGGAAATCACGCTCAACATCCGGCACGTTGGCAAAAGCGATGCTGTTAGTCAGCGCAATGGTCGGCATATAGGTTAGCGAGTAGGCCAGCAGTAACGGGAAGAACCCGGCAAAAGTGGTCTGTTGCGCAGCGAAATACATCAGCAGCGCGCCTGCGAACATCAATACCGCCAGCACTTTCTGCGCCGAGAAAAAGCGGTCAGTGATGGAGCCAACCAGAATTGGCGACAGGATCGCCGCAATGGCGGTACAGGCATACGACCAGCCAATTTCTCCGGCACTAAAACCGCTTTTACTTAACCACAACCACAATGGCACAAACCACGCGCCCCAGATAAACCATTCAACAAACATCATGAACGACAGCTTTGCTGTTGTTTTCATCTTTTAATTCCTTCATGACAGGTAATGTAAGGTACGCGATGACAATACCACTTAATAATGCCTTTTAAATACCTTTGCGGTGAAAACTTGACCGCGCTAACATTTTTTCTGATGAATCGAGCCAACAGAAAACGCTGAAAAAACATCCAAAAGATGGAAAAACTCGCCCGTAACGACCAGGATTATGATTGCCCGCAAAAGGCGGGCCAGGAAAATCCATAGCCGATATCCAATCGGAATTTACGGGAGCATAGTAATGACAGATATTGCGCAGTTGCTTGGCAAAGACGCCGACAACCTTTTACAGCACCGTTGTATGACTATTCCTTCTGACCAGCTTTATCTCCCCGGACATGACTACGTAGACCGCGTGATGATTGACAATAATCGCCCGCCTGCGGTGTTACGTAATATGCAGACGTTGTACAACACCGGGCGTCTGGCTGGCACAGGATATCTTTCTATTCTGCCGGTTGACCAGGGCGTTGAGCACTCTGCCGGAGCTTCATTTGCTGCTAACCCGCTCTACTTTGACCCGAAAAACATTGTTGAACTGGCGATCGAAGCGGGCTGTAACTGTGTGGCGTCAACTTACGGCGTGCTGGCGTCGGTATCGCGGCGTTATGCGCATCGCATTCCATTCCTCGTCAAACTTAATCACAACGAGACGCTAAGTTACCCGAATACCTACGATCAAACGCTGTATGCCAGCGTGGAGCAGGCGTTCAACATGGGCGCGGTTGCGGTTGGTGCGACTATCTATTTTGGCTCGGAAGAGTCACGTCGCCAGATTGAAGAAATTTCTGCGGCTTTTGAACGTGCGCACGAGCTGGGCATGGTGACAGTGCTGTGGGCCTATTTGCGTAACTCCGCCTTTAAGAAAGATGGCGTTGATTACCATGTTTCCGCCGACCTGACTGGTCAGGCGAACCATCTGGCGGCGACCATTGGCGCGGACATCGTCAAACAGAAAATGGCGGAAAATAACGGCGGTTATAAAGCGATTAATTACGGTTATACCGACGATCGCGTGTACAGCAAGTTAACCAGCGAAAACCCGATTGATCTGGTGCGTTATCAGTTAGCTAACTGCTATATGGGCCGGGCAGGGTTGATAAACTCCGGCGGTGCTGCAGGCGGTGAAACTGACCTCAGTGATGCAGTGCGTACTGCGGTTATCAACAAACGCGCTGGCGGAATGGGGCTGATTCTTGGACGTAAGGCGTTCAAGAAATCGATGGCTGACGGCGTGAAACTGATTAACGCCGTGCAGGACGTTTATCTCGATAGCAAAATTACTATCGCCTGATACGCCTTATACGAACAACACCACCCCGTAGGACGGATAAGGCGTTTACGCTGCATCCGGCAACCTATGCCTGATGCGACGCTGAAGCGTCTTATCATGCCTACATAGCACTGCCACGTATGTTTACACCGCATCCGGCATAAAAACACGCGCACTTTGCTACGGCTTCCCTATCGGGAGGCCGTTTTTTTGCCTTTCACTCCTCGAACAATTTTCATATTGTCGTTTTTGTGATCGTTATCTCGATATTTAAAAACAAATAATTTCATTATATTTTGAAATCGAAAACAAACAGCAGGATATGAAAATGTACGTGGTATCGACAAAGCAGATGCTGAACAACGCACAGCGCGGCGGTTATGCGGTTCCGGCATTCAATATTCACAATCTCGAAACGATGCAAGTGGTGGTGGAAACCGCTGCCAACCTGCATGCGCCGGTCATCATCGCCGGAACGCCTGGCACATTTACTCATGCTGGTACAGAAAATCTGTTGGCGCTGGTCAGCGCGATGGCGAAGCAATATCACCATCCACTGGCAATTCATCTCGACCATCACACGAAATTTGACGATATCGCTCAGAAGGTTCGTTTTGGCGTGCGCTCAGTCATGATTGACGCCTCGCATTTGCCTTTTGCGCAAAATATTTCACGGGTCAAAGAGGTGGTGGATTTTTGCCATCGCTTTGATGTCAGCGTCGAAGCGGAGCTGGGGCAACTTGGCGGCCAGGAAGATGATGTGCAAGTCAATGAAGCCGATGCTTTTTATACCAACCCCGCTCAGGCGCGTGAATTTGCCGAGGCAACCGGAATTGATTCCCTGGCGGTCGCCATCGGCACGGCTCATGGTATGTATGCCAGCGCACCGGCGCTTGATTTTTCTCGACTGGAGAACATTCGCCAGTGGGTGAACTTACCGCTGGTGCTGCATGGCGCGTCAGGATTATCGACTAAGGATATTCAGCAAACCATCAAACTGGGGATATGCAAAATCAACGTTGCAACGGAGCTGAAAAATGCCTTCTCGCAGGCGTTAAAAAATTACCTGACCGAGCACCCCGAAGCGACCGATCCCCGGGATTATTTGCAGTCGGCTAAATCCGCAATGCGCGATGTGGTGAGCAAAGTGATTGCCGATTGTGGCTGCGAGGGCAGGGCATAACGCACCTGCCATTTAACAAGGAAAAAACATGAAAACGTTAATTGCCCGGCATAAAGCTGGTGAACATATCGGCATATGTTCAGTCTGTTCTGCCCATCCGTTGGTTATCGAAGCGGCGCTGGCATTTGATCGCAACAGCACGCGCAAAGTGCTGATTGAAGCAACGTCAAACCAGGTCAATCAATTTGGCGGTTATACCGGAATGACACCGGCAGACTTTCGCGAATTTGTTTTTACGATTGCCGATAAAGTTGGGTTTGCACGCGAACGCATTATTCTCGGCGGCGATCATCTGGGGCCAAACTGCTGGCAGCAAGAAAATGCGGATGCGGCGATGGAAAAATCCGTCGAGCTGGTAAAAGCATATGTTCGTGCTGGCTTCAGTAAAATTCATCTTGATGCGTCAATGTCCTGCGCGGGGGATCCCATACCGTTAGCACCAGAAACGGTTGCGGAACGAGCTGCTGTGCTTTGCTTTGCTTTGCTTTGCTGCGGAAAGTGTGGCGACAGATTGCCAGCGTGAGCAACTGAGCTATGTCATTGGCACCGAAGTTCCGGTTCCGGGCGGTGAGGCCAGCGCCATTCAGTCAGTACACATCACCCATGTTGAAGATGCCGCCAATACTTTACGTACGCATCAAAAGGCCTTTATTGCCCGTGGGCTGACAGAGGCGTTAACACGTGTGATTGCCATCGTGGTGCAGCCGGGTGTGGAATTTGATCACAGCAATATTATCCATTATCAGCCGCAGGAAGCGCAGGCGCTGGCGCAATGGATAGAAAACACCCGAATGGTTTATGAAGCACATTCTACCGATTACCAGACCCGAACGGCTTATTGGGAATTAGTCCGCGATCACTTTGCAATATTGAAAGTCGGTCCCGCATTAACCTTTGCTTTACGCGAGGCGATATTTGCACTGGCACAAATTGAGCAGGAACTTATCGCCCCCGAAAATCGCAGCGGTTGCCTGGCGGTAATTGAAGAAGTGATGCTCGACGAACCGCAATACTGGAAAAAATATTATCGTACGGGTTTTAACGATTCATTACTGGATATTCGTTACAGCCTGTCGGATCGTATTCGTTATTACTGGCCGCATAGTCGGATTAAAAATAGCGTCGAAACGATGATGGTGAATCTTGAAGGCGTGGACATCCCACTGGGCATGATTAGTCAGTATCTTCCCAAACAATTTGAACGCATTCAGTCCGGGGAATTATCAGCAATACCGCATCAGCTGATTATGGATAAAATTTATGATGTTTTGCGCGCCTATCGCTACGGCTGTGCGGAATAAGGACGGTATATGACTAACCTGTTTGTTCGTAGCGGAATTTCTTTTGTCGATCGTAGCGAAGTTTTAACCCATATCGGTAATGAGATGCTCGCCAAAGGTGTGGTTCATGATACCAGGCCACAGGCATTAATTGCCAGAGAAGCAGAATTCCCTACCGGGATAATGCTTGAGCAGCACGCCATTGCAATACCGCATTGTGAGGCGATTCATGCTAAGTCGTCAGCCATTTATCTGTTAAGGCCAACAAATAAAGTTCATTTTCAGCAAGCGGATGATGATAACGACGTGGAGGTATCGTTGGTTATTGCGTTGATTGTGGAAAATCCGCAGCAGCAATTGAAACTTTTACGCTGTTTATTTGGCAAGTTACAACAGCCCGATATCGTCGAGACACTAATCACTCTTCCTGAAACCCAGTTAAAGGAATACTTCACAAAGTATGTTTTAGATTCAGACGAATAAATCCCTCTGTAACAATAAAAAGGACTATTTATGAAACGCAAGATTATTGTCGCTTGCGGAGGCGCGGTTGCGACCTCTACGATGGCGGCGGAAGAAATTAAAGAGTTGTGTCAGAATCATAATATTCCTGTTGAATTAATCCAGTGTCGGGTTAATGAAATAGAAACCTATATGGATGGTGTGCATTTGATATGCACCACTGCCAAAGTGGATCGTAGTTTTGGCGATATTCCGTTAGTTCACGGCATGCCTTTTATTTCTGGTATCGGTATCGAAGCATTACAAAATAAAATTCTGACTATCTTACAGGGGTGACCTATGTTTTCAGAAGTCATGCGTTATATTCTCGACCTCGGCCCTACGGTGATGCTTCCGATTGTCATCATTATTTTTTCTAAAATATTAGGCATGAAGGCAGGCGATTGCTTTAAAGCGGGTCTGCATATCGGGATTGGCTTTGTTGGCATTGGCCTTGTGATTGGCTTAATGCTGGATTCCATTGGTCCGGCGGCGAAAGCGATGGCGGAAAATTTCGACCTGAATCTGCATGTGGTCGATGTCGGCTGGCCGGGCTCTTCACCAATGACCTGGGCGTCGCAAATTGCGCTGGTGGCGATTCCGATTGCGATTCTGGTTAACGTGGCGATGTTACTGACCCGTATGACGCGGGTGGTAAATATTGATATCTGGAATATCTGGCATATGACCTTCACCGGCGCGTTGCTGCATCTGGCAACCGGTTCATGGATGATAGGGATGGCAGGTGTGGTAATTCACGCGGCGTTTGTTTATAAGCTCGGCGACTGGTTTGCCCGCGATACCCGAAATTTCTTTGAGCTGGAAGGTATTGCTATTCCGCACGGTACGTCGGCGTATATGGGGCCGATTGCGGTGCTGGTCGATGCTATCATCGAGAAAATCCCAGGCGTTAACCGAATTAAATTTAGCGCCGACGATATTCAGCGCAAATTTGGTCCATTTGGCGAGCCTGTCACCGTGGGTTTTGTGATGGGGCTGATTATCGGCATCCTCGCGGGTTACGATGTCAAAGGTGTATTGCAGCTGGCGGTAAAAACGGCGGCAGTGATGCTGCTAATGCCACGGGTGATTAAACCCATCATGGATGGTTTAACGCCCATCGCTAAGCAGGCCCGTAGTCGTTTACAGGCGAAGTTCGGCGGTCAGGAGTTCCTGATTGGCCTGGATCCCGCATTACTGCTGGGGCATACGGCGGTGGTATCGGCAAGCCTGATTTTTATCCCGCTCACCATTTTAATTGCTGTTTGTGTTCCGGGTAATCAGGTGCTGCCGTTTGGCGATCTTGCCACCATCGGCTTCTTTGTGGCGATGGCAGTCGCCGTGCATCGTGGAAATCTGTTCCGCACCTTAATCTCGGGTGTCATCATCATGAGCATCACTCTGTGGATCGCGACGCAAACTATTGGTTTGCACACCCAACTGGCGGCTAATGCTGGGGCGTTAAAAGCCGGGGGTATGGTGACTTCAATGGATCAGGGCGGTTCTCCCATTACCTGGTTACTGATTCAGTTTTTCTCCCCGCAAAATATTCCCGGTTTCATTATTATCGGTGCAATTTATCTGACCGGTATTTTCATGACCTGGCGTAGAGCGCGTGGCTTTATTAAACAAGAGAAAGTCGTTCTCGCAGAATAATTTTTACCTGAGGGGGAGGTTATCCCCCTTAACAATCAGGAGTTTTTATGAAATCAGTGGTGAATGATACTGATGGTATCGTGCGCGTTGCAGAAAGCGTCATTCCTGAAATTAAACATCAGGATGAGGTGCGGGTAAAAATTGCCAGCTCGGGCTTATGTGGTTCCGATTTACCCAGGATATTTAAAAATGGTGCACATTATTATCCAATAACGTTAGGCCATGAATTTAGCGGCTATATTGATGCGGTGGGATCCGGTGTTGATGATTTACACCCTGGCGATGCGGTTGCTGTGTGCCGTTATTACCCTGTTTTACTTGTCCAGAGTGTCTGAAAGGGTTTTATTCCCAGTGCGCAAAATATGATTTTATTGGCTCGCGGCGTGATGGTGGATTTGCTGAATATATTGTCGTTAAGCGAAAAAATGTCTTTGCTCTACCCACGGATATGCCTATTGAGGATGGGGCTTTTATTGAGCCGATTACCGTTGGTCTGCATGCTTTTCATTTAGCGCAAGGTTGTGAGAATAAAAACGTTATTATTATTGGTGCCGGAACCATTGGCCTGCTGGCTATTCAGTGCGCTGTCGCGCTGGGAGCAAAGAGTGTGACGGCTATCGACATTAGCTCAGAAAAACTGGCACTGGCAAAATTTTTCGGTGCGATGCAAACATTTAACAGTAGCGAAATGAGCGCGCCGCAAATGCAGAGCGTTTTACGCGAACTGCGTTTTAATCAGCTTATCCTCGAGACGGCTGGCGTACCGCAAACTGTCGAACTGGCGGTAGAGATTGCCGGTCCTCATGCCCAACTGGCGCTGGTGGGCACGTTGCATCAGGATCTGCATTTAACATCGGCAACGTTTGGCAAAATATTGCGTAAAGAGCTGACGGTTATCGGCAGTTGGATGAACTATTCCAGCCCTTGGCCGGGGCAGGAGTGGGAAACGGCGAGCCGGTTGCTGACAGAACGTAAGTTAAGCCTGGAGCCATTAATCGCTCACCGTGGAAGCTTTGAAAGCTTCACCCAGGCGGTGCGTGACATCGCTCGTAATGCCATGCCGGGCAAAGTGTTGCTCATTCCATGAAACCGCGGGCCAGCGTGATGCTGGCCCGGTATTGTGCAAAACAGATCATTCACCAATGGTCCCCCTTCGTTTACACTAGCCACAATTGAATATGGGTAAATGACGATGAATTCATTCGAGCGAAGGAATAAGATCATCCAATTAGTGAATGAACAGGGAACCGTGCTTGTTCAGGATCTGGCGGGAGTATTTGCTGCCTCGGAAGCGACAATCCGTGCCGATTTGCGCTTTCTCGAACAAAAAGGCGTGGTTACGCGCTTTCATGGCGGTGCGGCGAAAATAATGTCCGGTAATAGTGAAACCGAGACCCAGGAAGTCGGGTTTAAAGAGCGATTTCAGCTCGCCAGCGCGCCAAAAAACAGAATAGCGCAGGCGGCAGTCAAAATGATCCATGAAGGGATGACCGTTATTCTCGACAGCGGAAGTACCACAATGCTTATCGCCGAAGGATTAATGACCGCTAAAAATATCACGGTGATTACCAACAGTCTCCCGGCAGCGTTTGCCCTTTCCGAAAATAAAGACATTACTCTGGTCGTCTGTGGTGGCACGGTCCGCCATAAAACGCGCTCGATGCATGGTTCCATTGCCGAGCGGTCATTGCAGGATATTAATGCCGATTTAATGTTTGTCGGTGCTGATGGTATTGATGCGGTTAATGGTATTACGACCTTTAATGAAGGTTATTCGATTAGCGGTGCGATGGTCACCGCCGCTAATAAAGTGATTGCCGTTCTCGATTCATCGAAATTTAACCGTCGCGGTTTTAATCAGGTACTGCCAATCGAAAAAATTGACATTATTATTACCGATGATGCTGTATCAGAGGTGGATAAACTGGCATTGCAGAAGACACGGGTAAAATTAATTACGGTGTAGTATTGTTCTGTATGCCGGATAAGGTATTTACACCTCATCCGGCATTACGGATTCTCCCTGGTTCAAGAGAGAATAGTTTGATTAACGCAATAATGGACAATCTGGTGGTAATCGACAACGCAACGCCGCCGGAAGTATTTCAATATGAAAGTTTTGTCCACTCAACGGTTCGCCATCAAGATTAAAAGTGATTTCGTGTGGAGCTTGTATATCAAACCACGACGAAGCGCCTTCGATAATATTCGGGTTATCTTCGTCAGATTTTAAAGTTGATACGAGAGCCGGAAGAATTTCATCGCCGGTAAAAATGCGCAGTTGCAGCAAGCCATCGTTAATTAACGCGTTCGGGCACAATTGTTGACCGCCACCGGCCTGACGCCCGTTACCAATACCAATGACCAGGGCGTCACCTTGCCAGTGAAAGTTTTCACCGCGGATTTCACAACGGTCCGGTTGCAGAGTATCCATACGCATTAAGCCATGAATGATGTATGAGACGCCACCCAGCGCGGCTTTTAATTTTTCCGGCGTTTCTGTGGTAATACGCGTCCCAAACCCGCCTGTCGCCATATTAATAAAACAGGTTTGTTTGTTGACCTGCGCCATATCTATCGCAATGGCATTACCGGCAATTGCCAGTTTCAGCGCCTTATCCAGTGCCTCAGGAATCCCTACACTGGTGGCAAAATCATTGGCGGTTCCTAATGGCAAAATTCCCAGCGCGGGTATGTCATCCCCCTCACACTGAATCAACGCCGTAGAAACTTCATTAATGGTGCCATCGCCACCACCGGCAATCACCGTTGCGACGCCCAACTTCCGGGCCTCCTCTACAAATCGTGCGGCATCACCTTTCTCCCAGGTGACCCGCACATGGATCGTCATTCCTTCCTCACGCAACAGCATAATTGCTTCGCGCAAGGGTAGATTGTCAGTACTTTTGCCATTAAGAATCAGTAAGCTGGCGGGAAATTCTGCCATGATCGTATGTGCCTTTATGATTGGTCTGTAGATAGTGTAGAGCAGAAAAGAAAAGGTGGAGTCAGAACAGGATGAAAGTCGGAGGATAAAAAGTCAGTTCAAGTATGGAGGATTCAGTGGTTACCACCAGGAGCTTGCAATGGGAACAGCGAATATTAACGGTAACCACCGATAAATTTCAAAAAAGAGCATATACCTAATATTCAACTAAACAGTGGCATCTTCAATATAATATATTAAAGCCCCCATGGAGTTACCCTGAAGGGCCTCAATGTCCGTAATTCCTACTTATGTAGGAAATGTTGTACAGAACATTTATTATAATCCTATTCAATTATAATAATCATGCCATTATTATATTTAAACACTAGAGAGTGTCGTTGGTATTTAATGGGGGAAGGTGAGATGAAAAAGATAGCTGCTATATCATTAACTAGTGTTTTTCTTATATCTGGTTGTGCTGTGCATAATGATGAGACAAGTATCGGTAAATTTGGTCTTGCATATAAAAGTAATATTCAGCGTAAACTCGATAACCAATACTACACCGAAGCCGAAGCTTCTTTAGCCAGGGGTAGAATATCTGGTGCAGAAAATATAGTAAAAAATGATGCAACTCATTTCTGTGTTACTCAGGGCAAAAAAATGCAAATAGTTGAGCTGAAGACAGAAGGTGTAGGATTACATGGTGTCGCTCGTCTGACATTCAAATGTGGAGAGTGAGAATATTTTTTGGTAAGCGTCAACTATGCGCGTTCTGGCTGTGCGTAGCCGGAACCTGTGGGAGCACGATGCCGATAAGTGAAAGGCATCGTGCTATGAAGGAGGATTCTATCGATGTGGTCAATGGAAGACGGTTACCAGAGATAGGGCTTATGCATAAAAAAATAAGCCCGTGTAAGGGAGATTTAGGGTGTCACCAGTAGGGGCTTTCAACGGTACAATGCGGGTTTGAGCGGCATAAATTACCACTGAAAGCCCTTAAACGTTACTCTACTGTGGACACTGTGTGGACACTCTCGGCCTCAGTACCACCTCTTAGCGGATTAAGAGAAATGGCGTCCTGAAGGTACTCTGGCGCAAAATGAGCGTAAACCATAGTTTGCTCAATCCGCGTGTGACCTAGTATCCGTTGTAGCGTGATAATACTTCCTCCATTAATCATGAAATGAGTGGCAAAGCTGTGCCTTAGTGCATGTGTGGCTTGCCCCGTTGGCAAATCCGGTTTTATTGCTTTCATTGTTCGTCTGAAGCGAGGGTAATCAGCATCAGGGAATAAAAAACCTCGTTTGTTATCCGCGATCATTTTGGCAACAGCCTCTGAGATCGGGACGGTGCGTGGTTTGTTTGTTTTCGTTTTAACAAACGTGACGCGGTTATGGATGATATTTTCTGCTTTCAAACGAGCTGCTTCTCCCCAACGTGCTCCTGTACTCAGGCAAAGAATCGCAATCTTTTTATTGTCGCCGTCAAGTGCTGCAAGCAGTAAGGCAATTTCTTCCTGTGTGAGATAGCCTGTTTCTGGTTTTTCCTCCTTAAGCCTCTTTGTCCCTCTGATAGGGTGCTCACCAAAGAATAACTCCGCTTCAATCAGGGCTGTAAACATGCCGCTAATACATGTTAAATCACGATTGATACTCGAAGGTTTAATACCCTGACTTCTTCGGGTGGCGCAGTACTGGCTGATAAGGGATTTCGTGATTTGAAATGCGCATGGGTCATTCGTTATTTTTGTGAAGATTTCAATTTTTCCAAGATTAGATTTCCCATGCTCTTCGTGTTTACCCTTTAAATCCCACCAGATCTGTGTCAGTTCCGACAGACGTCGTTTGTCTGTTGGTTTTGATAGCCATTCTTTATTGTGGTGGTTGTACAACGTGTATTTTTCGAAAGCGACAGCTTCGCTTTTCTTATCAAACTTCCTACGGATGCGTTTTCCGTTACGTCCAGTAGGGCGGATGTCCACTTCATATCGACCATCATCGAGTTTTTTGATTGCCATCAGAAAACCCTCCGAGTGGTACTTTTTTTTGCTACTACTAATCGCTTTTTTCGTGGTGGCTGAAATTTAGCCACCAATAGTAGGCACTTGTGATGAATATATTCACGATAAATTGTTAACCAGTCTTTTGACCGGAGTGGGGCGACGTTGTTTCGTTTTGCCCAAAGTGTGCGAGAGCGGGCGCAATTTGCCCGGACTCAGGAGCGATCTGATTTGTCATGAACCATAAAGTGTATTTGGTGAATTGTGGGGTCTGCAGGATGTTCATCATGACATCTGTTGGAGGTGTTGAACGACCACTTTCATAGTAACTCAGCGTGCCATACGGAACCCCTGTTAAATCAGCAAGTTGTTGTCTGCTCAAATACTCAGATTTTCGCATTAAGACTATCTTCTCGCTTATCGTGTTTGACATAGTGTTTAGATCTCAATAGTATTTAGTTTAGATGTAGATTGTTTAGTGCTTGGATGTGGGCACTAAAAGGCATTATAAGGCATTAAACGCAATTCATGAGGGCTGGAGGACGACATGAGCAAGCAAGTAACACTCATGACTGATGCGATTCCTTATCAGGAGTTCGCAAAACTAATAGGAAAATCGACAGGAGCGGTTCGTCGGATGATCGATAAAGGAAAGCTGCCTGTAATTGATATGACCGATCCACAATCAGCTTCAGGTCGTGCAGGTGAATATTGGGTATACCTTCCGGCATGGAATAACGGACTAAAACTGGCTTATGAAAGCCGCCCTAAAGAGATTCGTGACGGCTGGTTGATGTGGTTAGGTCTCGGTGAACCACGTTAAGGAGAACCGTATGAATGAGCCTCGTTGTATTGCTCAGTTACTGCGTAACGAAAGCCCCAGGGCGATTGACTTCACCATTACCCACGGTAAGGGACGCAAGGGAATCATTATCCGCACCAAAAAACAGAGTCCGTTAAAGAAGGCTCTGACCTTTCTGAAAAGTCGGAGGGTCTGGAAATGACAGTGATGACGCTCAATCTTGTTGAAAAACAGCCAGCAGCTATGCGCCGGATAATTGGTAAGCATCTGGCCGTCCCTCGCTGGCAGGAGACATGCGATTATTATAATCAGATGATGGAACGTGAACGGCTAACGGTTTGCTTCCATGCGCAGTTAAAACAGCGTCACGCAACGATGCGTTTTGAAGAAATGAATGATGTCGAACGTGAACGACTGGTATGTGCAATTGATGAATTGCGTGGGGCATTCTCAAAACGCCGTCAGGTTGGCGCAAGTGAGTATGCATATATTAGTTTTTTAACAGTCAGTCAGCGTCGTACTTTATTTATGCATGCCGGATTGACTGAAAAAGAATTCAACCAGCCATACTGGCGAATTAATGAAGAGTCATGTTACTGGCGTGATGCTTTATTCCGTGCATTACGTGAATTATTCAGCCTGTTTGAGTATGCACCGACAATTCTGACGTCGGTAAAACCAGAGCAATATCTGCATTAAGTAATTAACCAGAGTTTTTAACGCACTTAATCGTGCGGGGCTTCTTTTTGCCTGGAGAAAGTTATGCATACAGTTTCTGAAAATCAGTGCGGTAAATACGCATTACTGCTGCAACAGGCCAGAACCGAAGCACAGGCCGACGCTGCGACGCGCTTTTCTTCTCATCTTGATGCCATGATTCGCCACATCACAAAGGCGGAGTTATCCCGCGTGGAGATAGTCGAGCTGCTCAGTCAGGAGTCGGAAAAATTTCACAATATCGGATTGTCTCGCGGGGAGGTGCTTTGATGTCCTGTTCTCGTTCAGTTGTATTACTGAATAACGCCTTAAAAATCGCCGTTATGAAAAATGGCGATTTGTCTCTTATTCAACTTGGTCTTGATAAAGAAAAACGCGAAATAACTGAGTCTGTTATCGCGATTTATCAGAACGAATTAAACCTCCTGTCTGATGTGGTCAATTTACTTGTTAAACGCGCTGTATTCCACAAGCAAATTTCCTCAGTGGATGAACTGACAAAATTAACGACAGAACTTGCCAGCTATTGCGCTGATGAATTTAAAAAACTGAACGACAAAAGGAACTGGTAATGCCGGACAACGTAGATTTTATTCAGGAACAACAGACTGAATTACTGGAGCGCCAGATTAACGCGGCAAGGGTAAAACATTGCGGTGTTTCTTCGCTGGTTTGCGAAGAGTGTGACGCGCCAATACCTGCTGCCCGTCGTGCGGCTTATCCGTCAGCCACGCGTTGTGTTTCCTGTCAGTCAGTCTTTGAAGCAAAAAACAAACATTACCGGAGAATGGCATGAGCATTCGTATTGAAATTGGCGAACGTTATGTCGTTACCAGTGACAGCTTTCAGTTTATTCTCCACGAGAAAAAGAGAGCGGAAAGCGGTAAAAACGCCGGTCAGGAATGGCTGGCGGTGGTTGGTTATTACCCGAAATTAAGCCAGCTCGTTTCCGGCCTGATGCATCACGATATTCTGACCGGAAGCGCAAAGTCTTTTGCTGATTTAAACGCGCAGGTTGAGCAACTCAGCAGGCGTTGTTCAGAGGCTTTTGGCTCATATGGCCGTTAAAGCCTCCGGGCGTTTTGTCCCTCCGTCAGCATTTGCCGCAGGCACCGGTAAGACGTTTACCGGTGCTTATGCATGGAACGCGCCACGCGAGGCTGTCGGGCGCGAAAGACCCCTTACACGTGACGAGATGCGTCAGGTGCAAGGTGTTTTATCCACGATTAACCGCCTGCCTTACTTTTTGCGCTCGCTGTTTACTTCACGTTATGACTACATCCGGCGCAATAAAAGCCCGGTGCACGGGTTTTATTTCCTCACATCCACTTTTCAGCGTCGTTTATGGCCGCGCATTGAGCGTGTGAATCAGCGCCATGAAATGAACACCGACGCGTCGTTGCTGTTTCTGGCAGAGCGTGACCACTATGCGCGCCTGCCGGGAATGAATGACAAGGAGCTGAAAAAGTTTGCTGCCCGTATCTCATCGCAGCTTTTCATGATGTATGAGGAACTCTGCGATGCCTGGGTTGATGCACATGGCGAAAAAGAATCGCTGTTTACGGATGAGGCGCAGGCTCACCTTTATGGTCATGTTGCTGGCGCTGCACGTGCTTTCAATATTTCCCCGCTCTACTGGAAAAAATACCGTAAAGGACAGATGACCACGAGGCAGGCATATTCTGCCATTGCCCGCCTGTTTAACGATGAGTGGTGGACTCATCAGCTTAAAGGCCAGCGTATGCGCTGGCATGAGGCGTTACTGATAGCTGTCGGGGAGGTCAATAAAGACCGTTCTCCTTATGCCAGTAAACATGCCATTCGTGATGTGCGTGCGCGCCGCCAGGCAAATCTGGAATTTCTTAAATCATGTGACCTTGAAAACAGGGAAACCGGCGAGCGCATCGACCTTATCAGTAAGGTGATGGGCAGTATTTCTAATCCTGAAATTCGCCGGATGGAGCTGATGAACACCATTGCCGGTATTGAGCGTTACGCCGCAGCAGAGGGTGATGTGGGGATGTTTATCACGCTGACCGCGCCGTCAAAGTATCACCCGACACGTCAGGTCAGAAAAGGCGAAAGTAAAACCGTCCAGCTAAATCACGGCTGGAACGATGAGGCATTTAATCCAAAGGATGCGCAGCGTTATCTCTGCCGTATCTGGAGCCTGATGCGCACGGCATTCAAGGATAATGATTTACAGGTCTACGGTTTGCGTGTCGTCGAGCCACACCACGACGGAACGCCGCACTGGCATATGATGCTTTTTTGTAATCCGCGCCAGCGTAACCAGATTATCGAAATCATGCGTCGCTATGCGCTCAAAGAGGATGGCGACGAAAGAGGAGCTGCGCGAAACCGTTTTCAGGCGAAACACCTTAACCGGGGCGGTGCTGCGGGGTATATCGCGAAATACATCTCAAAAAATATCGACGGCTATGCACTGGATGGTCAGCTCGATAACGATACCGGTAAGCCGCTTAAAGATACTGCCGCGGCTGTTACCGCATGGGCGTCAACGTGGCGCATCCCACAATTTAAAACGGTTGGTCTGCCGACAATGGGGGCTTACCGTGAACTACGCAAATTGCCGCGCGGCGTCAGCATTGCTGATGAGTTTGACGAGCGCGTCGAGGCTGCTCGCGCCGCCGCAGACAGTGGTGATTTTGCGTTGTATATCAGCGCGCAGGGTGGGGCAAATGTCCCGCGCGATTGTCAGACTGTCAGGGTCGCCCGTAGCCCGTCGGATGAAGTTAACGAGTACGAGGAAGAAGTCGAGAGAGTGGTCGGCATTTACGCGCCGCATCTCGGCGCGCGTCATATTCATATCACCAGAACGACGGACTGGCGCATTGTGCCGAAAGTGCCGGTCGTTGAGCCTTTGACTTTAAAAAGCGGCATCGCCGCGCCTCGGAGTCCTGTCAATAACTGTGGAAAGTTCACCGGCGGTGACGTTCCGGTTATGCACCCTACACCGTCTGAGCATGCCGCAGCGGTGTTAAATCTGGTTGATAGTGGTGTTATCGGATGGGATGACCCGGAAGTTGTGACGGTGCTCAGGAGTGCATTAAAACATGGTGCACCGAGACCGAATTGGCAACAAAGAAACTGCGAACCATTAAAACCGTACCAGATAGCGCCATCAGGGCGGATGACAAAGGCTGAACGTTCGCAGATTCCACGCATCCATTTCGAGCTGGCACTAATTGGTAAAACCTATCAATAGTGATTTAATGAAATTTCGGAGTCATAAATATTGTGTATTTAACTAGATGATTGCAATATAAGTGCTTATTATTTATGCGATTATAGCCATAACGGAGCTGAGTATGAGTGTTGCAAGGCATCATCATTTTTTATCCCAATGTTATTTGAAAGGGTTTACAAGTAATGGGGGGAAAAAATCAAAATTAACTGTAATAGATTTAAAGGAGCGCAAAACCTTTGAGAGTAATACTCGCAATGTCGGGGGGGTTAGAGATTTCAACCGATTAGAATTGGATGGAGTTGACCCAAACTATCTCGAGAGTTCTCTTGCAGAGTTTGAAGGCAGTGTCGCTACTCATTTAAGAAAACTTGAGGAGGGGGGCGAGTTTTCAGGCGAAACCAAAGATGTTATTCTGGAGTTTATTTCCTTATTGGCAATACGTACGCCTGCTCAGCGAGAACATTTATCATCTCCATTGAAACAAATAGCAAAGTTTATCATGAAATCCTCAGTTAGTTCGGCTGAGCGTTGGGACGATTGCAAATTAGCTTATGAGAAAGAAATGGGTGAGTCTTTGCCATATGATCTCGCTTACGAAAAAATTAAAAATTTTGTGGATGGGGATAATTTCGAAATCAATGTAATCAGAGAGTTCATGATAGATATGGAAATGAAATGTGTACCTGTTATCACCAAGTTGTTGCATCAACGCAACTGGTCACTTATGACCATATCTGATGGGCAAGGGTCATTTATAACTTCAGATAACCCAGTTTGCTTAATGTGGACTAATCCTGAATTAGCACGAGGCCCTTATTCCCCCGGGTTTGGTGTAAAAGACACTTTAGTTTTGTTCCCAGTATCAAAAAACCTTCTTTTGGCGGGCGAGTTTGATGGTCATGAGGGTGTATTCAGTTGTAATGAGGAGCAGGCTGCGGTCTTCAATACTTCAGTCATTCGGCATACCGCAGAAAGAATATTTTCATCTAATGATAATTTCAAATTTTTAGACTCATCTAAAAAAATGAAGCAAGGCAAAAGCCTGGTTTGATAGCGGTTTTTCTATGATTTTACTAGGAGAATTCTACCCTTAATCAGTGTGTTTAAAATGATTAATTGTCATAACATTTTTTCATTTTTAGGTGTGCCTAGAAATGCATTCAATTGCATGCGTTTTCCTCCCCTGTTGCGTCTGAGCGCCACCAGTGCCGGCGCGCCTCCGGTGTATTCGTGCACCTGCATTAAAACCGACCCATAAAGCGGGCGGGCGAGGCGGGGAAAGCACTGCGCGCTGGCGGTGGTGCTGATTTTATTTTTTCAGCGTCTGAGCGCGTCGTGATGGCGTTTAGATTGTTCGCCGGGGCCGTTGGTGTGTCTGCGGGGTGTTTTGTGCGGTGGTGAGCGTATGAGGGCGTGATGACGGGGTGTAAAAAAGCCGCCCGCAGGCGGCGATGTTCAGCTGTTGTCAGTGTCCAGTGAGTAGTTTTTAAAGCGGATGACTTCCTGGCCGAGCCAGCCGTTTATCTCGCGGATCCTGTCCTGTAGCGGGATAAGCTCATTGCGGACAAAGACCTTTGCCACTTTCTCAATATCGCCCAGCGACCCGACGTTCTCCGGCTTGCCGCCCATCAACTGAAAGGGGATGCGGTGCGCGTCCAGCAGGTCAGCGGCGCTGGCTTTTTTGATATTAAAAAAATCGTCCTTCGTTGCCACTTCACTGAGCGGGATAATTTTAATGCCGTCGGCTTTCCCCTGTGGGGCATAGAGAAACAGGTTTTTAAAGTTGTTGCGGCCTTTCGACTTCACCATGTTTTCGCGGAGCATTTCGATATCGTTGCGATCCTGCACGGCATCGGTGACGTACATGATGTATCCGGCATGTGCGCCGTTTTCGTAATACTTGCGGCGGAACAGCGTGGCCGATTCATTCAGCCAGGCAGAGTTAAGGGCGCTGAGATATTCCGGCAGGCCGTACAGCTCCTGATTAATATCGGGCTCCAGCAGGTGAAATACGGAGCCGGGCGTGAAAGGTGTCGGCTCGTTGAAGGACGGTACCCACCAGTAAACATCCTCCTCCACACCACGGCGGGTATATTTTGCCGGTGAGGTTTCCAGTCTGATGACCTTACCGGTGGTGCTGTATCGCTTTTCCAGAAACGCATTACCGAACACCAGAAAATCCAGCACAAAGCGGCTGAAATCCTGCTGGGAAAGCCACGGATGCGGGATAAATGTCGAGGCCAGAATATTGCGTTTAACGTAAATCGGTGAGCTGTGATGCACGGCAGCACGCAGACTTTTTGCCAGACCGGTAAAGCTGACCGGTGGCTCATACCATCTGCCGTTACTGATGCACTCGACGTAATCCAGAATGTCACGGCGGTCGAGTACCGGCACCGGCTCACCAAAGGTGAATGCCTCCATTTTCGGGGCGCTGGCGGTCATTTTTTTTGCCGCAGGTTGCGGTGTTTTCCCTTTTTTCTTGCTCATCAGTAAAACTCCAGAATGGTGGATGTCAGCGGGGTGCTGATACCGGCGGTGAGTGGCTCATTTAACAGGGCGTGCATGGTCGCCCAGGCGAGGTCGGCGTGGCTGGCTTCCTCGCTGCGGCTGGCCTCATAGGTGGCGATGCGTCCGCTGCTGGTCATGGTCTTGCGGATAGCCATAAACGAGCTGGTGATGTCGGTGGCGCTGACGTCATATTCCAGACAGCCACGGCGGATAACGTCTTTTGCCTTGAGCACCATTGCGGTTTTCATTTCCGGTGTGTAGCGGATATCGCGCGCGGCAGGATAGAACGAGCGCACGAGCTGGAACACGCCGACACCGAGGCCGGTGGCATCAATACCGATGTATTCGACGTTATATTTTTCGGTGAGTTTGCGGATGGATTCAGCCTGGGTGGCAAAGTCCATGCCTTTCCACTGGTGACGCTCAAGTATTCTGAATTTGCCACCGGCCACCACCGGCGGTGCCAGCACCACGCATCCGGCACTGTCGCCACGGTGTGACGGGTCGTAACCAATCCATACCGGGCGGGAGCCGAACGGATTGGCGGCAAAGGGTGCATAGTCTTCCCATTCTTCCAGCGTGTCGACCATGCAGCGTTGCAGCTCCTCGAACGGGAACACCGATGCCTTGTCGTCAACAAATTCACACATGAACAGGTTTTTAAAATCGTCGGCGCTGTTTTCGCGTTTGAGCTGCTCAATGTCGAACAGCGTGCAGCCGCCTTTCAGGGCGTCCTCAATGGTGACAATCTGCCGCCACTGGCCGTCCGCACAGAGAAGACCTCCGGCAAGGGCGTTATGACTGACGTCGATTTCCACGCGTTCGGCGGCGCTGGCGCGTCCCCGGTTGAACAGTTCACCCGACCAGAACGGGTAGGCGTCGTGCGCCAGCGTGGACGGGGTGGAGAAATAGGTCGAGCGCAGGTGGCTCTGTGAGGCCATACCTGATGCCACCTTACGCAGTACCTGAAAATTCGGGATCCAGAAAATCTCATCGACGTACAGGTCGCCGTTATGGCTCTGTGCGGTGTTGGAGTTGGTGCCGAGAAAAATCAGTTTTGCGCCGTTATTGCCCAGGACAATCGGGTCACCGGTAAGGTCAACGTCAACCAGACGGGCAAAGGCGATGATGTATTCACGGAACACATACGCCTGCGTTTTACTGGCCGACAGAAAAATCTGGTTATGGCCGGTTTTCAGGGCGCGCAGCAGCGCCTCGCGGGAAAAATAAAACGTCGCGCCAATCTGGCGGGATTTCAGGATATCGCGGATGCGGTGCTCAAGCCCGGCGCGATACCAGTGCAACTGATAGTCGAAAGACTGCTCAAAGAAAATCTGCTCCAGCTTTTCGATGGCCTCGTCACTGAAAAAATTCTTTTTCGGTTTGCGACGCCCGCCTTTGTTGCGGTTAGCGACGTTCGGATTAAGGTCTGCCTCGTTGCCGGTCTGACTGTAACGGTTGACCCGTGCCAGTCGTTCAATCTGGCGTCCGAGCAGGTCAATTTCCTTGAAGTCACCGCCGGTTTTCTGCGGTTTGATGATGAGCTGGGTCAGCCGCGCTTCCAGACTCATTTCGACACGGCTGATGGGGGCAACGCTGTCCCAGCCGTCGCGCTGCTTCCAGCTCTGCACCGTCGGGCGTTTCATCTGCAACATGGCGGCAATCTGCGGCACGGAAAATCCCTGCCAGTACAGCAGCGCCGCCTGACGACGCGGGTCGTGTAAAAGAGTGGTGTCTGTGGTGATGGTCATGAATACCTCGCCGTGATGAATACACGGCAAGGCTACTGAGTCGCGCCCCGCGATTCGCTAAGGTGCTGTTGTGTCAGTGATAAGCCATCCGGGACTGATGGCGGAGGATGCGCATCGTCGGGAAACTGATGCCGACATGTGACTCCTCTAATCACTATTCAGGACTCCTGACAATGGCAAAAAAAGTCTCAAAATTCTTTCGTATCGGCGTTGAGGGTGACACCTGTGACGGGCGTGTCATCAGTGCGCAGGATATTCAGGAAATGGCCGAAACCTTTGACCCGCGTGTCTACGGTTGCCGCATTAACCTGGAACATCTGCGCGGCATCCTGCCTGACGGTATTTTTAAACGTTATGGCGATGTGGTCGAACTGAAGGCCGAAAAGATTGATGACGATTCGGCGCTGAAAGGCAAATGGGCGCTGTTTGCGAAAATCACCCCGACCGATGACCTTATCGCGATGAACAAGGCCGCGCAGAAGGTCTACACCTCAATGGAAATTCAGCCGAACTTTGCCAACACCGGCAAATGTTATCTGGTGGGGCTGGCCGTCACCGATGACCCGGCAAGCCTCGGCACGGAATACCTGGAATTCTGCCGCACGGCAAAACACAACCCCCTGAACCGCTTCAAATTAAGCCCTGAAAACCTGATTTCAGTGGCAACGCCCGTTGAGCTGGAATTTGAAGACCTGCCTGAAACCGTGTTCACCGCCCTGACCGAAAAGGTGAAATCCATTTTTGGCCGCAAACAGGCCAGCGATGACGCCCGTCTGAATGACGTGCATGAAGCGGTGACCGCTGTTGCTGAACATGTGCAGGAAAAACTGAGCGCCACTGAGCAGCGCCTCGCTGAGGTGGAAACCGCCTTTTCCGCACTTAAGCAGGAGGTGACTGACAGGGCGGATGAAACCAGTCAGGCATTCAGCCGCCTGAAAAACAGTCTCGACAACACCGAAAGTCTGACCCAGCAGCGCCGCAGCAAGGCCACCGGTGGTGGCGGTGACGCCCTGATGACGAACTGCTGACCGGCGTCAGTCAGTCCGGGAAAACCTTCACGATTAACCCTTAATTTCAGGAAAAACTATGCGCCAGGAAACCCGCTTTAAATTTAATGCCTACCTGTCCCGTGTTGCCGAACTGAACGGCATCGACGCCGGTGATGTGTCGAAAAAATTCACCGTTGAACCGTCGGTCACCCAGACCCTGATGAACACCATGCAGGAGTCCTCTGACTTTCTGACCCGCATCAACATTGTGCCGGTCAGCGAAATGAAAGGGGAAAAAATTGGTATTGGTGTCACCGGCTCCATCGCCAGCACCACCGACACCGCCGGTGGCACCGAGCGTCAGCCGAAGGACTTCTCGAAGCTGGCGTCAAACAAGTACGAATGCGACCAGATTAACTTCGATTTTTATATCCGCTACAAAACGCTGGACCTGTGGGCGCGTTATCAGGATTTCCAGCTCCGTGTCCGTAACGCCATTATCAAACGCCAGTCCCTTGATTTAATCATGGCCGGTTTTAACGGCGTGAGGCGTGCCGAAACCTCTGACCGCAGCAGTAACCAGATGCTGCAGGATGTGGCGGTCGGCTGGCTGCAGAAATACCGCAATGAAGCCCCGGCGCGCGTGATGAGCAAGGTTACTGACGAGGAAGGTCACACGACCTCTGAGGTCATCCGCGTGGGTAAGGGCGGTGATTATGCCAGCCTCGATGCACTGGTGATGGATGCGACCAACAACCTGATTGAGCCGTGGTATCAGGAAGACCCTGACCTTGTGGTGATTGTGGGGCGTCAGCTACTGGCGGACAAGTATTTCCCCATCGTCAACAAGGAGCAGGACAACAGCGAGATGCTGGCCGCTGACGTCATCATCAGCCAGAAACGCATCGGTAACCTGCCGGCAGTGCGCGTCCCGTACTTCCCGGCGGATGCGATGCTCATCACGAAGCTGGAAAACCTGTCCATCTACTACATGGATGACAGCCATCGCCGCGTGATTGTGGAAAACCCGAAACTCGACCGCGTGGAGAACTACGAGTCAATGAACATTGATTACGTGGTGGAAGACTACGCCGCCGGTTGTCTGGTGGAAAAAATCAAGGTCGGTGACTTCTCCACACCGGCTAAAGCGACCGCAGAGCCGGGAGCGTAACCGATGACGAGTCCCGCACAGCGCCACATGATGCGGGTCTCGGCAGCGATGACCGCGCAGCGGGAAGCCGCCCCGCTGCGACATGCAACTGTCTATGAGCAGATGCTGGTTAAGCTCGCCGCAGACCAGCGCACACTGAAAGCGATTTATTCAAAAGAGCTGAAGGCCGCGAAAAAACGCGAACTGCTGCCGTTCTGGTTGCCGTGGGTGAACGGCGTGCTGGAGCAGGGCAAAGGTGCACAGGATGACATTCTGATGACGGTCATGCTGTGGCGTCTGGATACCGGCGATATTGCCGGTGCGCTGGAGATTGCCCGTTATGCCCTGAAGTACGGTCTGACCATGCCGGGTAAACACCGCCGCACCCCGCCGTACATGTTCACCGAGGAGGTCGCGCTTGCGGCCATGCGTGCCCACGCTGCCGGTGAGTCTGTGGATACCCGCCTGCTGACGGAGACCCTTGAACTGACTGCCGCTGCTGACATGCCTGATGAAGTGCGCGCAAAGCTGCACAAAATCACCGGTCTGTTTCTGCGTGACGGTGGTGATGCCGCCGGTGCGCTGGCGCACCTGCAACGTGCGACACAGCTCGACTGTCAGGCAGGCGTCAAAAAAGAGATTGAACGACTGGAGCGGGAGCTGAAACCGAAGCCGGAGCCGCAGCCGCAGCCAAAAGCGGCCACCCGTACCCCGCGTAAGACCCGGAGCGTGACACCGGCAAAACGTGGACGCCCGAAAAAGAAAGCCAGTTAACAACCGAATGCGCCCCGCGCCAGGGCGGCACGCCGGTCAGTGAGGGTGAATCATCTGACACTGCACCGGCGTCCACCGCCCGACTTTTCAGAGGTAGTCATGATGACGCTGATTATTCCGCGAAAGGAGGCTCCCGTGTCCGGTGAGGGTACGGTGGTCATCCCGCAACCGGCAGGCGACGAGCCGGTGATTAAAAACACGTTCTTTTTTCCCGATATCGACCCGAAGCGCGTCCGGGAACGTATGCGCCTTGAGCAGACTGTCGCCCCCGCCCGTCTGCGTGAGGCCATCAAGTCAGGCATGGCGGAAACAAATGCGGAGCTGTACGAGTACCGCGAACAGAAAATTGCCGCCGGTTTTACGCGTCTGGCGGACGTCCCGGCGGACGACATCGACGGTGAAAGCATCAGGGTTTTTTACTACGAGCGCGCCGTGTGTGCGATGGCGACCGCGTCGCTGTATGAGCGTTATCGCGGCGTGGATGCCAGTGCGAAAGGCGACAAGAAGGCTGACAGCATTGACAGCACCATTGATGAGCTGTGGCGGGATATGCGCTGGGCGGTGGCGCGCATCCAGGACAAGCCGCGCTGCATCGTGAGTCAAATCTGATGAAGACCTTTGCGCTACAGGGCGACACGCTCGACGCCATTTGTGTCCGGTATTACGGGCGCACTGAGGGCGTGGTTGAGACCGTGCTCGCCGCAAATCCGGGACTGGCTGAACTGGGCGCGGTGCTGCCGCACGGCACCGCCGTCGAACTGCCCGACGTTCAGACCGCGCCCGTGGCTGAAACTGTCAATCTGTGGGAGTAACGCATGACAGCAGAAGAAAAAAGCGTCCTGTCGCTTTTCATGATTGGGGTGCTGATTGTTGTCGGCAAGGTGCTTGCCGGTGGTGAACCCATCACCCCGCGTCTGTTTATCGGGCGCATGTTGCTCGGTGGTTTTGTCTCGATGGTTGCCGGTGTTGTTCTGGTGCAGTTTCCTGACCTGTCATTGCCTGCGGTGTGCGGCATCGGCTCCATGCTGGGTATCGCCGGTTATCAGGTGATTGAGATTGCCATTCAGCGCCGCTTTAAGGGCAGGGGGAAACCGTAATGCCGGTTATTAACACGCATCAGAATATCGCCGCCTTTCTCGACATGCTGGCCGTGTCCGAAGGGACGGCGAACCATCCGCTGACGAAAAACCGGGGCTATGACGTGATAGTCACCGGACTGGACGGAAAGCCGGAAATTTTCACCGACTACAGTGACCACCCGTTCGCACATGGCCGACCGGCGAAGGTGTTTAACCGTCGCGGTGAAAAATCCACGGCCTCCGGTCGCTATCAGCAGCTTTACCTGTTCTGGCCGCATTACCGCAAACAGCTTGCCCTGCCGGATTTCAGTCCGTTGTCACAGGACAGACTCGCCATTCAGTTGATCCGCGAACGCGGTGCGCTGGATGACATCCGGGCGGGACGTATTGAGCGCGCCATTTCACGCTGTCGCAATATCTGGGCGTCCCTGCCGGGTGCCGGTTACGGTCAGCGTGAGCATTCACTGGAAAAACTGGTCACCGTCTGGCGTACCGCTGGCGGCGTACCGGCTTAAACGGAGTAAACACCATGAAGAAATTATCCCTTTCACAGATGCTGAACGTGTCGCTGGCGCTGATGCTGGCACTGTCCCTGATTTACCCGCAGAGCGTGGCCGTCAATTTTGTCGCCGCCTGGGCGATTCTGGCGACGGTTATCTGTGTGGTTACCGGTGGTGTCGGGGTGTATGCCACTGAGTATGTGCTGGAACGCTACGGGCGGGAGCTGCCGCCGGAATCGCTGGCCGTGAAGATTGTCACGTCGCTGTTTTTGCAGCCGGTGCCGTGGCGCAGACGGGCGGCGGCTCTGGTGGTGATGGTGGCGACGTTTATCGCGCTGGTCGCTGCCGGGTGGATTTTTACCGCGCTGATTTATCTTGTGGCGTCGGTGTTCTTCCGGCTGATACGTACGGCCTGCCGTCAGCGTTTTGAGGGGCGGGAACCATGTCAAAGCTGATGATTGTGCTGGTTGTGTTGTTATCACTGGCGGTGCCGGGGCTGTTTCTGGTGAAGCATGAAAATGCCAGCCTGCGCACCTCACTGGACAGGGCGAACAGCGTCGCCAGCGGGCAGCAGACGACCATCACCATGCTGAAAAATCAGCTTCATGTTGCACTCACCAGGGCAGACAAAAACGAGCTGGCGCAGGTGGCACTGCGTCAGGAACTGGAGAACGCCGCGAAGCGTGAAGCACTGCGCGAGAAAACCATCACGAGGTTACTTAATGAAAACGAGGATTTCCGCCGCTGGTATGGCGCTGACCTGCCTGATGCTGTGCGCCGGTTGCACCAGCGTCCGGCCTGCACTGACGCCAGTGATTGTCGCCAACGCCTGCCCGAAAGTGAGCCTTTGCCCGATGCCGGGCAGTGACCCGCAGAAGAACGGCGATTTAAGTGCCGATATCCGGCAGCTTGAGAACGCGCTGGCACGCTGTGCCAGCCAGGTAAAAATGATTAAACACTGTCAGGACGAAAACGATGCTCAAACCCGACAGCCTGCGCAGGGCGCTGACTGATGCCGTCACGGTGCTGAAAACTAACCCCGATATGCTGCGGATATTCGTGGATAACGGGAGTATTGCCTCCACACTGGCGACGTCGCTGTCGTTCGAAAAGCGTTACACGCTCAATGTCATTGTGACCGACTTTACCGGTGATTTTGACCTGCTCATCGTGCCGGTGCTGGCGTGGCTGCGGGAAAATCAGCCCGACATCATGACCACGAAAAAGGGCTTCACGTTTTATGCAGACATCAACAATGACAGCAGCTTTGATATCAGCATCAGCCTGATGCTGACCGAGCGCACGCTGGTCAGTGAGGTGGACGGCGCGCTGCATGTGAAGAATATCCCGGAACCTCCGCCGCCGGAGCCGGTCACCCGCCCGATGGAGCTTTATATCAATGGCGAACTGGTGAGTAAGTGGGATGAATGAGTTTAAGCGTTTTGAAGACAGGCTGACCGGACTGATTGAGTCGCTGTCACCGTCAGGGCGTCGGCGACTGAGCGCCGAACTGGCGAAACGTCTGCGTCAGAGTCAGCAGCGTCGGGTGATGGCACAGAAAGCCCCGGACGGCACACCCTACGCACCACGCCAGCAGCAGAGCGCCAGAAAAAAGACCGGTCGCGTTAAGCGAAAAATGTTTGCGAAACTTATCACCAGTCGTTTTTTGCATATCCGCGCCAGCCCTGAACAGGCATCAATGGAGTTTTACGGCGGGAAGTCACCGAAAATAGCCAGTGTGCATCAGTTCGGTCTGTCGGAAGAAACCCGGAAAGACGGTAAGAAAATTGAATATCCGGCGCGTCCTCTGCTCGGCTTTACCGGTGAGGATGTGCAGATGATTGAAGAGATTATCCTGGCTCACCTGAATCGTTAGCTTTAATCATCTGAGAATATAAGATAGAAATCAATTGATTAGCATAATTTATTTTGAATTTTCATGTTAATAAATAAAAGGCCAGTTATTGGCCTTTTATCATTACTTTCCATTTTTAATGAATTGATTAACGATGCTATTTGCTCAATGCCATCAAATGTAGATGGTATCTTATCATCGGATAGCATGATGTTTGAAAATACTACGTCTTCGAATTTTGAAAGCGCTTCCGGATTGTTTTTCCTTATCTCTGAGGAATAGTCGCTATAACTCTGAATGAACTGACAAAGGCTCTTTCTGAGTTCTATTTGCATAATCTGAGTTCGTAACGATATATGATTTAGCAGTACAACTCTAAAGTAATACATGAAAATCAATGTAACTGATGCAAAAGGTAGTGCTGACATAAAATATGTGGCAGCATTTGTCGTTTCGAGAGCTGGTAATTTATGCATTCCATAGTATATCAGCGGGGAGGGAATGATTATAGCCAAGATGATAAGAATTATTCTTGATAGCATGATTTCACTTTCTTTCTTTTTGCCAAGTGAATTAAAGCCTTCAAACAATCCAACAAAATTAAATGCGACCTCATACCCTTTTAATGACTCTTTGATTGACTCTATTTTGGCATGTTGCTCCTTTAAGAAGGAGTCGCACTTTTCGAAAAATTGACGCCCTTCGTTTAAACTATCAATGTATTTTTTATATGTGTCAACATTGCTGGAGCTTAAAACTTCTTTAACCATTGCTAATGGCAGTTCTCTAAGAGAAAAGTCTATCTGTGCTCTGCTCCGCTCATCGAATTCATTATAGTTATACAGAGCAAAATCCTTGATGGTTCTTAGTGGTGAAAAGTGAGACTCTATTTCCGGAGAGAGAATGCTTGGTTCAATGATAAATCTAAAAAAGCAAGTGAATATAAGGTTGATGCTGTTGTTATCTTCTCCCTTTTCTCTTAAGAAACTTTTAAAGGTGTCGCCAATCATAGCAATGTTGTACTGGGATTTTTTGTCCCAATCTTCAGGGTTTTCGGAAATGAAGTTTATTGCTTGAGCAATTATTTTGTTTCTGCTTGATTCAAAGTTTGTGCCGGGAGTCAGCGTGTTCAAAAAGACCAGATAATCTTTGAACAATTCTTTCATTGTTTCTGACGAGAAAAAGTAAGTACTCATAATGGATTTTGTTGTCCCTTGTTGTTCTGTGCACCAGAAATCGTGGTGTGATTTACTTCGAGATTGTACAGAATCATTATTATCGAATGAATGCACAATACAATGAAATTCTTCGCTTTATACGCAATATGATTCGCACTGGCATTATCGTCGAAACCGACCTTAATGCCGGTCGCTGCCGTGTGCAGACCGGCGGCATGTGCACCGACTGGCTTCAGTGGCTGACCCATCGCGCCGGTCGTTCGCGCACATGGTGGGCACCTTCCGTGGGGGAACAGGTGCTGATTCTGGCCGTGGGCGGTGAACTCGACACGGCGTTCGTTCTGCCGGGGATTTATTCCGGCGATAACCCCGCGCCGTCGGCGTCGGCGGATGCCCTGCATATCCGTTTCCCTGACGGGGCGGTGATTGAGTATGAACCTGAAACCAGTGCACTCACGGTAAGCGGAATTAAAACGGCCAGCGTGACGGCTTCTGATTCTGTTACTGCCACGGTGCCGGTGGTCATGGTGAAAGCATCAACCCGCGTCACCCTGGACACACCGGAGGTGGTCTGCACCAACAAGCTGATTACCGGCACGCTGGAAGTGCAGAAGGGCGGGACGATGCGCGGCAACATTGAACACACCGGCGGTGAACTTTCATCAAACGGGAAGGTACTGCATACCCATAAACACCCCGGCGACAGCGGCGGCACAACCGGGAGTCCTCTATGACAGCGCGTTATCTCGGAATGAATCGCAGTGATGGCCTGACGGTCACTGACCTTGAGCATATCAGCCAGAGTATCGGCGATATCCTGCGCACACCGGTCGGCTCACGGGTGATGCGTCGTGATTACGGCTCGTTGCTGGCATCAATGATTGACCAGCCGCAGACCCCGGCGCTTGAGTTGCAGATTAAGGTCGCCTGTTACATGGCAGTGCTGAAATGGGAACCCCGCGTCACCCTGTCATCCGTCACCACGGCGCGCAGTTTTGACGGGCGAATGACGGTCACGTTAACCGGTCAGCACAACGACACCGGCCAGCCACTTTCGTTAACCATCCCTGTGAGTTGAAACCATGCCGATTATCGACCTGAACCAGCTACCCGCACCGGATGTGGTCGAGGAGCTGGACTTTGAAACCATTCTTGCCGAACGCAAGGCGACACTGATTTCCCTTTACCCGGAAGACCAGCAGGAGGCGGTCGCCCGTACCCTGACGCTTGAATCTGAGCCTCTCGTCAAACTGCTGGAGGAAAATGCTTATCGTGAGCTTATCTGGCGTCAGCGTGTGAATGAGGCCGCACGGGCGGTGATGCTGGCCTGTGCTGCCGGTAATGACCTTGATGTGATTGGTGCCAATTACAACACCGCGCGCCTGATTATCACCCCGGCAGATGATTCGACCCTCCCGCCGACACCGGCCGAGATGGAATCTGACACCGATTATCGTCTGCGTATTCAGCAGGCGTTTGAAGGTTTAAGCGTCGCCGGGTCGGTGGGGGCCTATCAGTATCATGGTCGAAGTGCCGACGGGCGTGTCGCAGATATCTCTGTCACCAGTCCTTCTCCGGCCTGCGTCACCATCTCTGTGCTGTCACGTGAAAATAACGGTGTCGCATCCGAAGACCTGCTGGCGGTGGTGCGTAACGCCCTTAATGGCGAGGACGTCAGGCCGGTAGCCGACCGCGTGACCGTGCAGTCTGCCGCCATCGTTGAATACCAGATAAACGCCACGCTTTACCTTTACCCTGGTCCCGAAAGCGAACCCATCCGCGCTGCCGCCGTGAAAAAACTGGAAGCGTACATCACGGCACAGCACCGGCTGGGGCGCGACATCCGTCTGTCTGCCATTTATGCCGCTTTGCATGTGGAAGGCGTGCAGCGTGTCGAACTGGCTGCACCACTGGCCGACATTGTGCTCAACAGTACGCAGGCGTCTTTCTGTACCGAATACCGCGTCGTGACCGGAGGCTCGGATGAGTGATTCGCGCCTGCTGCCGACCGGCTCATCACCGCTTGAAGTCGCCGCCGCAAAAGCCTGTGCGGAAATTGAAAAAACGCCGGTCAGTATTCGTGATCTGTGGAACCCGGATACCTGTCCGGCAAATCTGCTGCCGTGGCTGGCGTGGGCGTTTTCGGTCGACAGGCGGGATGAAAAGTGGCCGGAAGCGACCAAACGCGCCGTTATTCGCGATGCCTATTTCATCCACTGTCATAAAGGCACTATAGGTGCAATCCGGCGTGTGGTGGAGCCGCTGGGCTATCTCATCAACGTGACGGAGTGGTGGGAAACCAGTGACCCGCCAGGCACCTTCCGGCTTGATATTGGCGTACTGGAAAGCGGCATCACAGAGGCAATGTATCAGGAAATGGAACGGCTTATTGCTGATGCCAAACCTGCAAGCCGTCATCTTATTGGCCTGAACATTACCCGGGATATTCCCGGCTACCTGTTCGCCGGTGGTGTGGCTTACGACGGCGATGTAATTACGGTTTACCCCGGATAAGTGAGGAATAATGAGCACAAAATTCAAAACCGTTATCACCACTGCCGGTGCAGCAAAGCTGGCAGCGGCAACCGCACCGGGAGGGCGGAAGGTCAACATTACCACGATGGCCGTCGGGGATGGCGGTGGTAAATTGCCTGTCCCGGATGCCGGACAGACCGGGCTTATCCATGAAGTCTGGCGACATGCGCTGAACAAAATCAGCCAGGACAAACGAAACAGTAATTATATTATCGCAGAGCTGGTTATTCCGCCGGAGGTGGGCGGTTTCTGGATGCGTGAACTTGGCCTGTACGATGATGCGGGAACGCTAATTGCCGTGGCGAACATGGCCGAAAGTTATAAGCCAGCCCTTGCCGAAGGCTCAGGGCGTTCGCAGACCTGCCGCATGGTCATCATCGTCAGCAGTGTGGCCTCAGTGGAGCTGACCATTGACACCACAACGGTGATGGCAACGCAGGATTACGTTGATGACAAAATTGCAGAACATGAACAGTCACGACGTCACCCTGACGCCTCGCTGACCGCAAAAGGTTTTACTCAGTTAAGCAGTGCGACCAACAGCACGTCTGAAACACTGGCTGCAACTCCGAAAGCGGTTAAGGCCGCATATGACCTTGCTAACGGGAAATATACCGCACAGGACGCTACCACCGCGCGAAAAGGCCTTGTTCAGCTCAGTAGTGCGACTAACAGCACGTCTGAAACGCTCGCCGCAACGCCGAAAGCGGTAAAGGCAGCATATGACCTTGCTAACGGGAAATACACTGCACAGGATGCCACAACAGCGCGAAAAGGCCTTGTTCAGCTCAGTAGCGCCACCAACAGCGATTCTGAAACGCTTGCGGCAACGCCAAAGGCGGTTAAGACAGCATATGACCTTGCTAACGGGAAATACACTGCACAGGATGCCACCACGGCGCGAAAAGGTCTTGTCCAGCTCAGTAGCGCCACCAACAGTGATTCTGAAACGCAGGCTGCAACGCCAAAGGCGGTGAAGTCTGCCTATGACAATGCTGAAAAACGTCTTCAGAAAGATCAGAACGGTGCGGATATTCCGGGAAAGGATACCTTCACGAAAAATATCGGTGCCTGTCGTGCTTATAGCGGCGCTTTGAGCACTGAAGCCGGAAACTGGACAACCGCTCAGTTTATTGAATGGCTGGATTCCCGTGGTGCATTTAATCATCCGTACTGGATGTGCAAAGGCTCCTGGTCATATGCAAATAACAAAATCATTACGGATACTGGCTGTGGCAATATTCATCTTGCTGGCGCTGTTATTGAGGTAATGGGCATAAAGTCTGCAATGACTATTCGTATTACCACACCAACAACATCAAGCGGTGGGGGCGCTACAAGCGCGCAATTTACTTATATTAACCACGGGGACAACTATGCTCCTGGCTGGCGGCGTGACTGGAACCGTTACGGCGATTCTATGTCTGGAACTATTAATCAGGATAGTGGAAGCCAGAATGCCTATATGTCTACGGCCTTATGTTCCGGCACCAGAGGCGGCAAAAAATATCTCAGAAAGTTTCGTGGTGGAGAAGGAGACACTATCTGGCATGAAACAGTACAGGGCGGGGTAATTCGCTGGGCGACAGGTAATACTGATGCTCAGGAAGAATTATCACTCAGCTCTGCTTATGGTCTTCGTTCAAGAGGTGAAATTACATCGCTCAGTGCTAATGGTCTGCGCATTGCTTATGGCAATTATGGATTCTTTATCAGGAATGATGGCGGCAGCACATATTTAATGCTGACGGCCTCTGGCGATAAATTTGGAACATGGAACGGTTTAAGACCGCTGACTATCAATAACGCCAATGGCGGAGTGTCAATGGGGCATGGCCTGAGTGTTACTGGACGTGTTAACCCATCAGATTACGGAAATTTTGATTCCCGCTATGTGAAAGATGTTCGCCTGGGTACGCGTGTTGTTCAGACCATGCAAAAAGGCGTGATGTATGAGAAATCAGGCCATGTAATTACAGGGCTTGGCATTGTCGGCGAAGTTGATGGCGATGATCCGGCAGTATTCAGACCAATACAAAAATACATTAATGGCACATGGTATAACGTCGCACAGGTGTAATTTATGCAGCATTTAAAAAATATTACTGCGGGTAATCCCAAAACTGTTGCCCAATATCAACTGACAAAAAATTTTGATGTTATCTGGTTATGGTCTGAAGACGGAAAAAACTGGTATGAGGAAGTAAGTAATTTTCAGGAAGACACGATAAAGATTGTTTACGACGAGAATAATATAATTGTCGGCATCACCAGAGATGCTTCAACGCTTAACCCTGAAGGTTTTAGCGTTGTCGAGGTTCCTGATATTACCGCCAACCGACGTGCTGATGACTCAGGTAAATGGATGTTTAAGGATGGTGCCGTGATTAAGCGGATTTATACGGCAGACGAACAGCAGCAACTGGCAGAATCACAAAAGGCAACTTTACTTTCCGAAGCTGAATCCGTGATTTTGCCGCTGGAGCGCGCTGTCAGGCTGAATATGGCAACAGATGAGGAGCGCAGCCGACTGGAAGCATGGGAACGCTACAGCGTTCTGGTCAGTCGTGTGGATCCTGCAAATCCTGAATGGCCGGAAATGCCGCAATAAGTTGTATGAGCTGACATACCTATAGCACAGAGTAAAGTCTAATCTGACAGTCCGCTCTGTGCCAAGAGCAGACGCTGGTAATTCGTGCCTAATATACTTCACTTAACTTATATCCCAGCTTTGATACAGATCATACAAATTAAATGCCCCAGTAATTGGCAGGCTGAGTAACTTAAAACTCCTTAGAATATAGGATGATTTGTATCGGCACTAGACTGGCCCCCTGAATCTCCAGACAACCAGTATCACTTAAATAAGTGATAGTCTTAATACTAGTTTTTAGACTAGTCATTGGAGTACAGATGATTGATGTCTTAGGGCCGGAGAAACGCAGACGGCGTACCACACAGGAAAAGATCGCAATTGTTCAGCAGAGCTTTGAACCGGGGATGACGGTCTCCCTCGTTGCCCGGCAACATGGTGTAGCAGCCAGCCAGTTATTTCTCTGGCGTAAGCAATACCAGGAAGGAAGTCTTACTGCTGTGGCCGCCGGAGAACAGGTTGTTCCTGCCTCTGAACTTGCTGCCGCCATGAAGCAGATTAAAGAACTCCAGCGCCTGCTCGGCAAGAAAACGATGGAAAATGAACT
>NZ_MDGW01000588.1:0-17007 GCF_001712525.1 Shigella sp. FC1661 | reverse complement strand
CCGTCGGATTTACTGCTACGTCGCCCTCAGGGAATTAAACCTAAAAAGAAAATCGTCAAAATTAGAGATTCCGGTTTGACACGGAAAGTCATATCAGCGTTAAGCGTATTTTGCGAAGCCTTACGGGTAGCGATTTTCGCCGGATTTGCCTGTAACTCATTGATATATTTCTGAGTCGTTTTCTCCCAGTCCTTCGGTAAACCACCGCTCATCCGTCGGGTAAACTCTTCTGCCAGTTGCGGATGAGCCTTTTTATAGGCGGCAAACTTCTCATTCCAGCTCTGCTGCGCTTTTTCGCCTTTTTCACGGGCATCCCAGGCGTGATAAATCTCTTTAGGGATCTCAAATGGCGGATGGTGCCAGCCCAGTTTTTGCCGTGCCAGCGCCACTTCTTCTTCCCCCAGTGGTGCGCCGTGCGCCTCTTCCTTACCTGCTTTATTCGGCGAACCAAAGCCAATCACCGTACGGCAGATAATCAGCGACGGCTTATCTTTCACGCTTTGCGCTTCAAGGATCGCTTCCTTCACCGCCTGCGGATCGTGACCGTCGATTTCATGGATCACATGCCAGTGATAGGCTTCAAAACGTTTTGCCGTATCGTCGGTAAACCAGCCTTCGGTTTCTCCATCAATCGAAATACCGTTGTGATCGTAAAAACCAATCAGCTTGCCCAGTCCTAGCGTGCCCGCCAGCGAACAGACTTCGTGGGAAATACCTTCCATCAGGCAGCCGTCGCCCATAAACACATAGGTGAAGTGATCGACAATTTCATGATCCGGCTGATTAAACTGCGCCGCCAGTGTACGCTCTGCTATCGCCAGTCCGACGGCGTTCGCCAAACCTTGTCCAAGTGGACCGGTGGTGGTTTCAACACCGGGCGTATAACCAATCTCCGGGTGGCCTGGGGTTTTCGAATGCAACTGACGGAAGTTCTTCAGCTCTTCCAGCGGCAGGTCGTAACCGGTCAGATGCAGCAAACTGTAGAGCAGCATCGACGCGTGACCGTTGGAAAGAATAAAGCGGTCGCGATCATACCAGGTTGGGTCGGTAGGGTTATGTTTAAGAAAATCGTTCCACAGCACTTCGGCAATATCAGCCATGCCCATCGGCGCGCGGGATGACCAGAGTTGGCTTTTTGTACCGCATCCATACTGAGTGCGCGAATCGCATTGGCAAGGTCTTTTCGGGACATATAACACTCCGTGGCTGGTTTATAGTTTGGCGGCAAGAAGATCTTCCAGTTTGCGTTGATCAACGGCGAACAGACGAATGCCTTCAGACAGTTTTTCTACCGCCATCGCATCCTGATTGTGCTCCCAACGGAACTCCGCTTCGCTCATGGGAGCTGGGCGTGGGAACGTCTGAGAAGGTGGGATTAATTTACGTACCACTGGCGAAACTTTTTCCTGCAGCTCCTTCAGCAAATTCGGTGCGATAGTCAGTCGATCGCAGCCGGTTAAGGCGAGGATTTGTTCGGTGCGACGGAAGCTCGCGCCCATCACAATGGTTTCATAGTGGTGTTGCTTATAGTAGTCGTAGATATTGCGCACCGATTTAACGCCCGGATCTTCTTCCACCACATACGGGTCCATCGGCTTGCGTGCCTGATACCAGTCATAAATACGCCCGACAAACGGCGAAATCAGAAAAACGCCTGCTTCCGCACAGGCCCGCGCCTGGGCAAAAGAAAACAGCAGCGTCAGGTTGCAGTTAATACCTTCTTTTTCCAGCTCTTCTGCCGCGCTAATTCCTTCCCAGGTCGAAGCCAGTTTGATCAGAATGCGTGATTTCTCAACGCCTTGTTGCTGATACAAGTCCACCAGATGGCGCGCCTTCTCAATACTCTTTTCTTTATCAAAAGAGAGGCGTGCATCAACTTCTGTTGACACGCGACCGGGTACGATTTTGAGAATTTCAGCACCGAAATTGACCGCCAGTTTGTCACACGCTGCGACCACCTGTTGTTCCTGGGTCTTGCCATTTTTTTTACCCCAGGCGATAGCATCGTCTATTAAATGCTCATATTGTGATAATCCGGCAGCCTTGAGCAACAGCGAAGGATTGGTGGTGGCATCCTGGGGATGATAATGGCGAATGGACTCAATATCGCCGCTGTCTGCCACGACAGTGGTGAACTGTTTGATGCCGTCTAACTCGTTCATAGGAAATACTCCTTGAAAAGTAAAGTGTTAGATGAGTGCGTTAATTCACACTTCTGAGAAATTTCGCTAAACGCATCAAAAAAGCATAGCAGACAGGCATGGTATTGCTGGATTAAGCAGGTAACATCAGTGTTATAGGATTATTACCAAAACATTATATTAATGGTGAGAGTTTGGACTTGCTCAAAGTCTGTAGACTCCGGCGGGGTAATAATGTGCGCCACGTTGTGGGCAGGGGCTGTTGCCCACACACTTTATTTGTGAACGTTACGTGAAAGGAACAACCAAATGGATGACCAGTTAAAACAAAGTGCACTTGATTTCCATGAATTTCCAGTTCCAGGGAAAATCCAGGTTTCTCCAACCAAGCCTCTGGCAACGCAGCGCGATCTGGCGCTGGCCTACTCACCAGGCGTTGCCGCACCTTGTCTTGAAATCGAAAAAGACCCGTTAAAAGCCTACAAATATACCGCGCGCGGTAACCTGGTGGCGGTGATCTCTAACGGTACGGCGGTGCTGGGGTTAGGCAACATTGGCGCGCTGGCTGGCAAACCGGTGATGGAAGGCAAGGGCGTTCTGTTTAAGAAATTCGCCGGGATTGATGTATTTGACATTGAAGTTGATGAACTCGACCCGGACAAATTTATTGAAGTTGTCGCTGCGCTCGAACCGACCTTCGGCGGAATCAACCTCGAAGACATTAAAGCGCCAGAATGTTTCTATATTGAACAGAAACTGCGCGAGCGGATGAATATTCCGGTATTCCACGACGATCAGCACGGCACGGCAATCATCAGCACTGCCGCCATCCTCAACGGCTTGCGCGTGGTGGAGAAAAACATCTCCGACGTGCGGATGGTGGTTTCCGGCGCGGGTGCCGCAGCAATCGCCTGTATGAACCTGCTGGTAGCGCTGGGTCTGCAAAAACATAACATCGTGGTTTGCGATTCAAAAGGCGTTATCTATCAGGGCCGTGAGCCAAACATGGCGGAAACCAAAGCCGCATATGCGGTGGTGGATGACGGCAAACGTACCCTCGATGATGTGATTGAAGGCGCGGATATTTTCCTCGGATGTTCCGGCCCGAAAGTGCTGACCCAGGAAATGGTGAAGAAAATGGCTCGTGCGCCAATGATCCTGGCGCTGGCGAACCCGGAACCGGAAATTCTGCCGCCGCTGGCGAAAGAAGTGCGTCCGGATGCCATCATTTGCACCGGTCGTTCTGACTATCCGAACCAGGTGAACAACGTCCTGTGCTTCCCGTTCATCTTCCGTGGCGCGCTGGACGTTGGCGCAACCGCCATCAACGAAGAGATGAAACTGGCGGCGGTACGTGCGATTGCAGAACTCGCCCATGCGGAACAGAGCGAAGTGGTGGCTTCAGCGTATGGCGATCAGGATCTGAGCTTTGGTCCGGAATACATCATTCCAAAACCGTTTGATCCGCGCTTGATCGTTAAGATCGCTCCTGCGGTCGCTAAAGCCGCGATGGAGTCGGGCGTGGCGACGCGTCCGATTGCTGATTTCGACGTCTACATCGACAAGCTGACTGAGTTCGTTTACAAAACCAACCTGTTTATGAAGCCGATTTTCTCCCAGGCTCGCAAAGCGCCGAAGCGCGTTGTTCTGCCAGAAGGGGAAGAGGCGCGCGTTCTGCATGCCACTCAGGAACTGGTAACGCAGGGACTGGCGAAACCGATCCTTATCGGTCGTCCGAACGTGATCGAAATGCGCATTCAGAAACTGGGCTTGCAGATCAAAGCGGGCGTTGATTTTGAGATCGTCAATAACGAATCCGATCCGCGCTTTAAAGAGTACTGGACCGAATACTTCCAGATCATGAAGCGTCGCGGTGTCACTCAGGAACAGGCGCAGCGGGCGCTGATCAGTAACCCGACAGTGATCGGCGCGATCATGGTTCAGCGTGGGGAAGCCGATGCAATGATCTGCGGTACGGTGGGCGATTATCATGAACATTTTAGCGTGGTGAAAAATGTCTTTGGTTATCGCGATGGCGTTCACACCGCAGGTGCAATGAACGCGTTGCTGCTGCCGAGTGGTAACACCTTTATTGCCGATACCTACGTCAATGACGAACCAGACGCAGAAGAGCTGGCGGAGATCACCTTGATGGCGGCAGAAACTGTCCGTCGTTTTGGTATTGAGCCGCGCGTTGCTCTGTTGTCGCACTCCAACTTTGGTTCTTCTGACTGCCCGTCGTCGAGCAAAATGCGTCAGGCGCTGGAACTGGTCAGGGATCGTGCGCCAGATCTGATGATTGATGGTGAAATGCACGGCGATGCAGCGCTGGTGGAAGCGATTCGCAACGACCGTATGCCGGACAGCCCTTTGAAAGGTTCTGCCAATATTCTGGTGATGCCGAACATGGAAGCTGCCCGCATTAGTTACAACTTACTGCGCGTTTCCAGCTCGGAAGGTGTGACTGTCGGTCCGGTGCTGATGGGCGTGGCGAAACCGGTTCACGTGTTAACGCCGATCGCATCGGTGCGTCGTATCGTCAACATGGTGGCGCTGGCCGTGGTTGAAGCGCAAACCCAACCGCTGTAATTCTTTTTTAACTCTCACGCTTACCCTGAATATTCAGGGTAAGCGGTTTGGCTGCAATATATTAGTAAAGCTTATTACTGAGTTTGCGAATAATAAAAAAAGCAGTCTATATAATATCTCGATATTATTTTATTTATATTCATGCGTTGCATATGAAAGTTTATGCACCACAGCGAATATCTCTCCATTCTTAGTGATCTACCTCACCTTTTAAACGCGCTTGCCGAATTTTGTTATTTACTCTGACGAAAAATTGTCACGATACACGAAAGTTTTTCACAGGCGGCGACTCATGGATAAAGAACGCATCATTCAGGAATTTGTGCCCGGCAAACAGGTCACACAGGCGCATCTCATCGCGCATCCCGGTGAGGAACTGGCGAAGAAAATCGGCGTTCCGGATGCGGGCGCAATTGGCATTATGACGCTAACTCCCGGCGAAACGGCGATGATCGCCGGTGATTTAGCGCTGAAAGCCGCTGATGTGCATATCGGTTTTCTCGACCGCTTCAGCGGTGCATTGGTGATTTATTGCTCGGTGGGCGCAGTAGAAGAAGCGTTATCACAAACCGTCAGCGGTTTAGGTCGCTTATTAAATTATACGCTTTGTGAAATGACCAAAAGTTAATACGAGGCATTCATGAAACGAATTGCGTTTGTGGGTAGCGTCGGGGCAGGAAAAACAACGTTATTTAATGCGTTGCAGGGGAATTATACCCTCGCCAGAAAAACACAGGCCGTGGAATTTAATGATAAGGGCGATATTGATACGCCGGGTGAATATTTTAGCCATCCCCGCTGGTATCACGCCTTAATTACCACGCTACAGGATGTAGACATGCTGATCTATGTCCATGGCGCAAATGACCCGGAAAGTCGGTTGCCTGCCGGGTTGCTGGATATTGGCGTCAGCAAACGGCAAATCGCCGTCATCAGTAAAACGGACATGCCAGATGCTGACGTCGCCGCAACGCGAAAGTTATTGCTTGAGACGGGTTTCGAAGAGCCGATTTTCGAGCTAAACAGCCACGACCCGCAAAGCGTGCAGCAACTGGTGGATTATCTGGCATCTCTCACCAAACAGGAGGAAGCAGGTGAAAAAACTCATCACAGCGAATGATATTCGTGAAGCACACGCGCGCGGCGAACAGGCAATGTCCGTGGTTCTGCGCGCCAGCATTATTACCCCGGAAGCCCGTGAAGTGGCGGATCTACTGGGTTTTACCATCACCGAATGTGATGAATCGATCCCGGTAACGGCGTCCGTGCCCGCCAGCGTGCCAGCCGACAAAACCGAAAGCCAGCGCATCCGCGAAACCATCATTGCCCAGCTGCCGGAAGGCCAGTTTACCGAAAGCCTGGTCGCACAGCTGATGGAAAAAGTGATGAAGGAAAAACAGTCGCTGGAGCAGGGCGCAATGCAGCCGAGCTTCAAATCGGTGACCGGCAAAGGCGGCATCAAAGTGATTGATGGCAGCAGCGTCAAGTTTGGTCGTTTCGACGGCGCAGAGCCGCATTGCGTGGGCTTGACTGATCTTGTGACCGGAGACGACGGCAGCAGCATGGCCGCCGGTTTTATGCAGTGGGAGAACGCATTCTTCCCGTGGACCCTGAACTACGACGAAATCGACATGGTGCTGGAAGAGGAGCTGCATGTTCGCCACGAAGGCCAAACCATGATCGCCAAAGCAGGCGACGTGATGTTTATCCCGAAAGGCTCCAGCATCGAATTTGGTATGACATCCAGCGTGAAATTCCTGTATGTCGCCTGGCCGGCTAACTGGCAATCCCTATGAAAGATTTCATCACCGAAGCATGGCTAAGAGCGAACCATACGCTCAGCGAAGGCGCAGAGATCCATCTCCCTGCGGACAGTCGCCTGACGCCCTCTGCCCGGGAGTTGCTGGAAAGCCGCCATCTGCGCATCAAGTTTATTGACGAGCAGGGCCGCCTGTTTGTTGACGATGAACAGCAGCAGCCGCAGCCCGTTCATGGGCTGACCAGTAGCGATGAACATCCGCAGGCGTGCTGCGAACTGTGCCGCCAGCCGGTGGCAAAAAAGCCGGATACGCTGACTCACCTGTCGGCGGAAAAAATGGTCGCCAAAAGCGATCCGCGTCTGGGTTTTCGCGCGGTTCTCGACAGCACCATTGCGCTGGCAGTGTGGCTGCAAATTGAACTGGCGGAACCGTGGCAGCCGTGGCTGGCGGATATCCGTTCGCGTCTTGGCAACATTATGCGCGCCGATGCGCTGGGGGAACCGCTGGGCTGCCAGGCGATTGTCGGGCTTTCTGACGAAGATCTGCATCGGCTTTCTCATCAGCCGCTGCGCTATCTCGACCACGATCATCTGGTGCCGGAAGCCAGCCACGGGCGCGATGCTGCGTTGCTCAATCTGCTACGCACCAAAGTGCGGGAAACCGAAACCGTAGCGGCGCAGGTCTTTATCACCCGCAGCTTTGAAGTATTACGCCCGGACATTTTGCAGGCGCTGAACCGCCTTTCCAGCACGGTCTACGTGATGATGATCCTGAGCGTAACGAAGCAGCCGCTAACGGTGAAGCAGATCCAACAACGACTGGGGGAACGCAATGATTATTGAACGTTGTCGTGAACTGGCGTTGCGAGCGCCCGCCAGAGTGGTTTTTCCGGATGCGTTAGACCAACGTGTGCTGAAAGCCGCGCAATATTTACATCAACAAGGTCTGGCAACGCCCATTCTGGTCGCCAATCCGTTTGAACTTCGTCAGTTTGCGCTCAGTCACGGCGTGGCGATGGACGGGCTACAGGTGATTGATCCGCATGGCAACCTCGCAATGCGGGAAGAATTTGCTCATCGCTGGCTGGCCCGCGCGGGCGAAAAAACGCCGCCGGATGCGCTGGAAAAACTTACCGACCCTCTGATGTTCGCCGCAGCAATGGTCAGCGCCGGTAAAGCGGATGTCTGTATCGCGGGCAACCTCTCTTCCACGGCAAATGTGCTGCGTGCCGGATTACGCATTATCGGCTTGCAGCCAGGCTGTAAAACGCTCTCTTTCATTTTCCTGATGTTGCCACAGTACAGCGGCCCGGCGTTGGGCTTTGCCGATTGCAGCGTGGTGCCACAGCCGACGGCGGCGCAGCTGGCGGATATCGCGCTTGCCAGTGCCGAAACCTGGCGCGCCATCACCGGAGAAGAGCCGCGCGTGGCGATGCTGTCGTTTTCCAGCAATGGTAGCGCCCGTCACCCCTGTGTTGCTAACGTCCAGCAGGCGACAGAAATCGTCCGTGAGCGCGCACCAAAGCTGGTGGTGGATGGCGAGTTACAGTTTGACGCCGCCTTCGTGCCGGAAGTGGCGGCGCAAAAAGCGCCTGCCAGCCCGCTACAGGGCAAGGCCAATGTGATGGTTTTTCCGTCGCTGGAAGCCGGAAATATTGGTTACAACATCGCACAACGACTCGGCGGATATCGTGCCGTCGGGCCACTGATACAAGGACTTGCCGTGCCGATGCACGATCTCTCTCGTGGTTGTAGCGTGCAGGACATTATCGAGCTGGCGCTGGTGGCAGCTGTGCCGCGTCAGACAGAAGTGAACCGCGAAAGCAGTTTACAAACACTGGTTGAATGAACGGTCCCGTTCTGGACCCTGATAAAGAGGAAAGCACAATGGAAGCATTAGGAATGATCGAAACCCGGGGCCTGGTTGCACTGATTGAGGCTTCTGACGCGATGGTGAAAGCTGCGCGCGTCAAGCTGGTTGGTGTTAAGCAGATTGGCGGCGGCCTGTGTACTGCCATGGTTCGTGGTGATGTTGCAGCCTGTAAAGCCGCGACCGATGCAGGTGCCGCAGCGGCACAGCGTATCGGCGAGCTGGTATCTGTACACGTTATCCCGCGTCCGCACGGCGACCTGGAAGAAGTCTTCCCGATCGGCCTGAAAGGCGATAGCAGCAACCTGTAATCACCCTGTGTGACGTCGATTCGGGCGTCACGCTCTCTCCTTTTTCATTTTACCTTCTGCGGAGGGTAGGGGGAGCTTTTACCTGAAATACGCCACGGAGGCGGGTATGAAACTGGCAGTCGTCACTGGACAAATTGTTTGTACCGTACGCCATCACGGACTGGCGCATGACAAATTGCTGATGGTGGAAATGATTGATCCACAAGGTAATCCTGACGGGCAATGCGCCGTCGCCATCGACAATATTGGTGCGGGAACCGGGGAGTGGGTGTTACTGGTGAGTGGCAGTTCCGCCCGCCAGGCGCATAAAAGCGAAACGTCACCGGTCGATCTGTGCGTGATTGGCATTGTCGATGAGGTGGTGTCTGGCGGTCAGGTAATTTTCCACAAATAAGGCAGAACATCATGAATCAACAGGATATTGAACAGGTGGTGAAAGCGGTACTGCTGAAAATGCAAAGCAGTGACACGCCGCCCGCCGCCGTTCATGAGATGGGCGTTTTCGCGTCCCTGGATGACGCCGTTGCGGCAGCCAAAGTCGCCCAGCAAGGGTTAAAAAGCGTGGCAATGCGCCAGTTAGCCATTGCTGCCATTCTTGAGGCAGGCGAAAAACACGCCAGAGATTTAGCGGAACTTGCCGTCAGTGAAACCGGCATGGGCCGCGTTGAAGATAAATTTGCCAAAAACGTCGCTCAGGCGCGCGGCACGCCAGGCGTTGAGTGTCTCTCTCCGCAGGTGCTGACCGGCGACAACGGCCTGACTTTAATTGAAAACGCGCCCTGGGGCATGGTGGCTTCGGTAACTCCGTCCACTAACCCGGCGGCAACCGTAATTAATAACGCCATCAGCCTGATTGCCGCGGGCAACAGCGTCATTTTTGCCCCGCATCCGGCGGCGAAAAAAGTCTCCCAGCGGGCGATCACGCTGCTCAACCAGGCGATTGTTGCCGCAGGCGGGCCGGAAAACTTACTGGTTACTGTGGCAAATCCGGATATCGAAACCGCGCAGCGTTTGTTCAAGTTTCCGGGCATCGGCCTTCTGGTGGTGACCGGCGGCGAAGCGGTAGTAGAAGCGGCGCGTAAACACACCAATAAACGTCTGATTGCCGCAGGCGCTGGCAACCCGCCGGTAGTGGTGGATGAAACCGCCGACCTCGCCCGTGCCGCTCAGTCCATCGTCAAAGGCGCTTCTTTCGATAACAACATCATTTGTGCCGACGAAAAGGTACTGATTGTTGTTGATAGCGTAGCCGATGAACTGATGCGTCTGATGGAAGGCCAGCACGCGGTGAAACTGACCGCAGAACAGGCGCAGCAGCTGCAACCGGTGTTGCTGAAAAATATCGACGAGCGCGGAAAAGGCACCGTCAGCCGTGACTGGGTTGGTCGCGATGCGGCGAAAATCGCGGCGGCAATCGGCCTGAACGTGCCGCAAGAAACGCGTTTGCTGTTTGTGGAAACCACTGCAGAACATCCGTTTGCCGTGACCGAACTGATGATGCCGGTGCTGCCCGTCGTGCGCGTCGCCAACGTGGCGGATGCCATTGCGCTGGCGGTGAAACTGGAAGGCGGTTGCCACCACACGGCGGCAATGCACTCGCGCAACATCGAAAACATGAACCAGATGGCGAATGCTATTGATACCAGCATTTTCGTTAAGAACGGACCGTGCATTGCCGGGCTGGGGCTGGGCGGGGAAGGCTGGACCACCATGACCATCACCACGCCAACCGGTGAAGGGGTAACCAGCGCGCGTACGTTTGTCCGTCTGCGTCGCTGTGTATTAGTCGATGCGTTTCGCATTGTTTAAGGAGTAACAGATGGCGCACGACGAACAATGGCTCACCCCACGTCTGCAAACGGCGGCAACGCTGTGTAACCAGACGCCCGCCGCGACGGAATCTCCGCTGTGGCTGGGGGTGGATCTGGGCACCTGCGATGTGGTGTCGATGGTTGTCGACCGCGACGTCAGCCGGTGGCGGTATGCCTCGACTGGGCCGATGTGGTCCGCGACGGCATCGTCTGGGATTTCTTCGGCGCTGTCACCATTGTTCGTCGCCATCTCGACACGCTCGAGCAGCAATTCGGTCGCCGTTTTAGCCATGCGGCGACTTCATTTCCTCCAGGTACGGACCCGCGTATTTCCATCAACGTGCTGGAGTCTGCTGGACTGGAAGTGAGCCATGTGCTGGATGAGCCAACCGCAGTTGCGGATCTGCTGCAACTGGACAACGCCGGTGTAGTGGATATCGGCGGCGGCACTACCGGCATTGCCATCGTGAAAAAGGGCAAGGTGACGTACTCGGCGGATGAAGCAACCGGCGGACATCACATCTCTCTGACTCTCGCCGGAAATCGCCGTATTTCGCTGGAAGAGGCGGAGCAGTACAAGCGCGGTCACGGTGAAGAGATTTGGCCTACGGTGAAACCGGTGTACGAAAAAATGGCGGACATTGTCGCCCGGCATATTGAAGGGCAGGGCATTACTGATTTATGGCTGGCGGGCGGCTCTTGTATGCAACCGGGCGTGGCGGAACTGTTTCGCAAACAATTCCCGGCGTTACAGGTGCATTTACCGCAGCACAGTTTGTTTATGACCCCGCTGGCGATCGCCAGTAGTGGGCGAGAGAAAGCGGAGGGGCTATATGCAAAATGAATTGCAGACCGCGCTCTTTCAGGCGTTCGATACCCTGAATCTGCAACGGGTAAAAACATTTAGCGTTCCACCGGTGACGCTTTGCGGTCCGGGCTCGGTGAGCAGTTGCGGACAGCAAGCGCAAACGCGTGGGCTGAAACATCTGTTCGTGATGGCAGACAGCTTTTTGCATCAGGCAGGGATGACCGCCGGGCTGACGCGCAGCCTGGCTGTTAAAGGCATCGCCATGACGCTCTGGCCATGTCCGGTGGGCGAACCGTGCATCACCGACGTGTGTGCAGCCGTGGCGCAGTTGCGTGAGTCAGGCTGTGATGGGGTGATCGCATTTGGCGGCGGCTCGGTGCTGGATGCGGCGAAAGCCGTGGCGTTGCTGGTGACGAACCCGGATAGCACGCTGGCAGAGATGTCAGAAACCAGCGTTCTGCAACCGCGCTTGCCGCTGATTGCCATTCCAACGACCGCCGGAACCGGCTCTGAAACCACCAATGTAACGGTGATTATCGACGCGGTGAGCGGGCGCAAGCAGGTGTTAGCCCATGCCTCGCTGATGCCGGATGTGGCGATCCTCGACGCCGCATTGACCGAAGATGTGCCGTCGCATGTCACGGCGATGACCGGCATTGATGCGTTAACCCATGCCATTGAAGCATACAGCGCCCTGAACGCTATACCGCTTACCGACAGCCTGGCGATTGGCGCTATTGCGATGATTGGCAAATCGCTGCCGAAAGCGGTGGGCTACGGTCACGACCTTGCCGCGCGCGAGAGCATGTTGCTGGCTTCATGTATGGCGGGAATGGCGTTTTCCAGTGCGGGTCTTGGGTTGTGCCACGCGATGGCGCATCAGCCGGGCGCGGCGCTGCATATTCCACACGGTCTGGCGAACGCCATGTTGCTGCCAACGGTGATGGAATTTAACCGGATGGTTTGTCGTGAACGCTTTAGTCAGATTGGTCGGGCACTGCGAACTAAAAAATCCGACGATCGTGACGCTATTAACGCGGTAAGTGAGCTGATTGCGGAAGTTGGGATTGGTAAACGACTGGGCGATGTTGGTGCGACATCTGCGCATTACGGCGCATGGGCGCAGGCCGCGCTGGAAGATATTTGTCTGCGCAGTAACCCGCGTACCGCCAGCCTGGAGCAGATTGTCGGCCTGTACGCAGCGGCGCAATAAATGCCGGATGCGACGCTTGCCGCGTCTTATCCAGCCTACGGGATTGCACATGTAGGGCGGATAAGGCGTTCACGCCGCATCCGCCAGTGGCGCGGTGCAATTGCCGGATGCGACGCTTGCCGCGTCTGATCCGGCCTTCGGGATTGCACATGTAGGGCGGATAAGGCGTTTACGCCGCATCCGCCAATAAATAACAACTAACAGGGAGTAAAGGCGATGGGAATTAACGAAATCATCATGTACATCATGATGTTCTTTATGCTGATAGCTGCCGTAGACAGGATCCTGTCGCAGTTCGGCGGTTCTGCTAGTTTCCTCGGTAAGTTCGGTAAAAGTATCGAAGGATCAGGCGGTCAGTTCGAAGAAGGCTTTATGGCAATGGGCGCTCTGGGTCTGGCGATGGTCGGTATGACCGCGCTGGCACCGGTACTGGCTCACGTACTCGGGCCGGTAATTATCCCGGTTTACGAAATGCTCGGCGCAAACCCGTCAATGTTCGCCGGAACGCTGCTGGCGTGCGATATGGGCGGCTTCTTCCTCGCCAAAGAGCTGGCGGGCGGCGACGTAGCAGCGTGGCTATACTCTGGGTTAATTCTTGGGTCGATGATGGGGCCAACGATTGTGTTTTCCATTCCGGTGGCGCTCGGCATTATCGAACCTTCTGACCGTCGTTATCTGGCGCTCGGCGTGCTGGCGGGCATTGTGACCATTCCGATTGGCTGTATTGTTGGTGGTCTGGTTGCTATGTACTCCGGTGTGCAGATCAACGGTCAGCCGGTGGAATTCACTTTCGCCCTGATCCTGATGAACATGATCCCGGTGATCATTGTTGCGATTCTGGTGGCGCTGGGGCTGAAATTCATCCCGGAAAAAATGATCAACGGCTTCCAGATCTTCGCCAAATTCCTCGTTGCATTGATCACCCTCGGTCTTGCCGCTGCGGTAGTGAAATTCCTGCTTGGCTGGGAACTGATCCCCGGTCTGGATCCTATCTTTATGGCCCCTGGCGATAAACCCGGTGAGGTGATGCGCGCCATTGAAGTTATCGGTTCTATCTCCTGCGTTCTGTTAGGGGCGTATCCGATGGTGCTGCTGCTGACTCGCTGGTTTGAAAAAACGCTGATGAGCGTCGGTAAAGTGCTGAATATGAACAACATCGCGGCAGCCGGCATGGTGGCAACGCTTGCCAACAACATCCCGATGTTCGGCATGATGAAGCAGATGGATACCCGCGGCAAAGTCATCAACTGCGCCTTCGCCGTTTCTGCTGCTTTCGCCCTGGGCGACCACTTAGGGTTCGCCGCTGCCAACATGAATGCCATGATCTTCCCGATGATTGTCGGCAAGTTGATCGGCGGCGTAACGGCGATTGGCGTGGCGATGATGCTGGTGCCAAAAGATGACGCGACCGCAGCTAAAACCGAAGCGGAGGCACAATCGTGAACACTCGCCAGCTACTGAGCGTCGGTATCGATATCGGCACCACCACCACCCAGGTGATTTTCTCCCACCTGGAACTGGTTAACCGTGCGGCGGTGTCGCAGGTGCCGCGCTACGAATTCATCAAACGCGAAATTAGCTGGCAAAGCCCGGTGTTCTTTACCCCTGTCGATAAACAGGGTGGTTTAGAAGAAGCGGAACTGAAGTCGCTGATTTTAGAGCAATATCAGGCTGCGGGCATTGCGCCGGAAAGCGTTGATTCTGGTGCCATCATCATCACCGGTGAAAGCGCGAAAACCCGCAATGCTCGCCCGGCGGTGATGGCGCTCTCTCAGTCGCTGGGCGATTTTGTCGTCGCCAGCGCCGGGTCGCACCTCGAATCCGTGATCGCCGGTCACGGTGCCGGGGCGCAAACCCTTTCTGAACAACGGCTGTGTCGGGTACTGAATATCGACATCGGCGGTGGCACCGCGAACTACGCCCTGTTCGATGCCGGAAAAATCAGCGGCACTGCCTGCCTCAACGTCGGTGGTCGCCTGCTGGAAACCGACAGCCAGGGGCGCGTGGTTTACGCTCATAAACCGGGGCAGATGATTGTGGATGAGTGCTTCGGTGCAGGCACTGACGTCCGTTCGCTGACCGGCGCGCAGCTGGTGCAGGTTACCCGGCGGATGGCAGAACTGATTGTCGAAGTGATTGACGGAACGCTTTCGCCGCTCGCGCAGGCATTAATGCAAACCGGTTTGTGCCCGCAGGTGTTACGCCCGAAATCATTACGCTTTCTGGCGGCGTGGGCGAATGTTATCGCCACCAGCCCGCCGATCCGTTCTGTTTTGCCGATATTGGCCCGCTGCTGGCAACGGCGCTGCATGACCATCCGCGCCTGCGTGAGATGAATGTGCAGTTTCCGGCGCAAACCGTACGCGCCACGGTGATTGGCGCGGGCGCACATACCCTTTCGCTCTCTGGCAGCACAATCTGGCTGGAGGGCGTACAACTGCCGCTGCGCAATTTGCCGGTGGCGATCCCAATTGATGAAACGGATCTGGTGAGTGCCTGGCAACAGGCGCTGCTTCAGCTGGATCTTGATCCCAAAACTGACGCGTACGTGCTGGCGCTTCCCGCCTCGCTGCCTGTGCGTTACGCCGCGGTACTGACGGTCATCAACGCGCTGGTCGATTTCGTCGCGCGTTTTCCGAATCCGCATCCCCTGCTGGTGGTGGCCGGGCAGGACTTTGGTAAAGCTCTGGGCATGTTGTTGCGCCCACAGCTACAACAACTCCCGTTGGCAGTCATTGACGAAGTGATTGTCCGCGCGGGGGACTATATCGACATTGGTACGCCTCTTTTTGGCGGATCGGTTGTGCCGGTGACGGTGAAATCACTCGCATTTCCTTCCTGAGGGAACGACTTATGAAACTAAAGACCACATTGTTCGGCAATGTATATCAGTTTAAGGATGTAAAAGAGGTGCTGGCTAAAGCCAACGAACTGCGTTCGGGGGATGTGCTGGCAGGCGTTGCAGCGGCAAGTTCACAGGAGCGCGTGGCGGCAAAGCAGGTGTTGTCGGAAATGACCTTAGCGGACATCCGCAATAATCCGGTGATTGCCTATGAAGATGACTGCGTGACGCGGCTGATTCAGGACGATGTTAACGAAACGGCCTACAACCAGATTAAAAACTGGAGCATCAGCGAACTGCGTGAGTATGTGCTGAGCGATGAAACTAGCGTGGACGACATTGCCTTTACCCGCAAAGGGCTGACCTCGGAAGTAGTCGCGGCGGTAGCGAAGATTTGCTCCAACGCGGACCTGATCTACGGCGCGAAGAAAATGCCGGTAATCAAAAAGGCCAATACCACCATCGGTATTCCGGGCACCTTCAGCGCCCGTTTGCAGCCAAATGACACTCGTGACGACGTGCAAAGTATCGCCGCGCAAATCTACGAAGGGCTTTCCTTCGGGGTGGGCGATGCGGTGATCGGCGTCAACCCGGTAACTGACGACGTGGAAAACTTAAGCCGCGTGCTGGATACCATTTATGGCGTGATCGACAAATTCAACATCCCAACTCAGGGCTGCGTACTGGCGCACGTCACCACCCAGATCGAAGCGATTCGTCGCGGCGCGCCTGGCGGACTGATTTTCCAGAGTATCTGTGGCAGCGAAAAAGGGCTGAAAGAGTTTGGCGTGGAACTGGCGATGCTCGACGAAGCGCGCGCAGTGGGTGCAGAGTTCAACCGTATCGCCGGGGAAAACTGCCTCTATTTCGAAACCGGACAAGGCTCTGCGCTATCCGCTGGCGCTAACTTCGGCGCTGACCAGGTGACGATGGAAGCACGTAACTATGGGCTGGCGCGTCATTACGATCCGTTTATCGTCAACACCGTGGTCGGCTTTATTGGGCCGGAGTATCTCTACAACGACCGCCAGATTATCCGTGCTGGCTTAGAAGATCACTTTATGGGCAAGCTGAGCGGCATCTCTATGGGCTGTGACTGCTGCTACACCAACCACGCTGACGCTGACCAGAACCTCAACGAAAACCTGATGATCCTGCTCGCCACCGCAGGCTGCAACTACATCATGGGGATGCCGCTGGGTGATGACATCATGCTCAACTACCAGACCACCGCATTCCACGATACCGCCACTGTGCGTCAGTTACTCAACCTGCGCCCGTCACCAGAGTTTGAACGCTGGCTGGAAAGCATGGGCATTATGGCAAACGGTCGCCTGACCAAACGGGCGGGCGATCCGTCACTGTTCTTCTGATGACGCGGAGATAACACATCATGGATCAAAAACAGATTGAAGAAATTGTACGCAGCGTGATGGCGTCAATGGGACAAACGGGTAATGCTGCCAACTTACTGATTTAGTGTATGATGGTGATTTTAAGGTGCTTGCGTGGCTTCCATTTCCATCAGATGTCCTTCCTGCTCCGCTACTGAAGGCGTGGTGCGTAACGGCAAAAGCACTGCCGGACATCAGCGCTATCTCTGCTCTCATTGCCGTAAAACATGGCAACTACAGTTCACTTACACCGCCTCTCAGCCCGGTAC
>NZ_MDGW01000587.1:0-17127 GCF_001712525.1 Shigella sp. FC1661 | reverse complement strand
AACACGCCAGTTCGCCCGGATGTTGGGACTTGAACCGAAGAACACGGCGGTGCGGAGTCCGGAGAGTAACGGAATAGCAGAGAGCTTCGTGAAAACGATAAAGCGTGACTACATCAGTATCATGCCCAAACCAGACGGGTTAACGGCAGCAAAGAACCTTGCAGAGGCGTTCGAGCATTATAACGAATGGCATCCGCATAGTGCGCTGGGTTATCGCTCGCCACGGGAATATCTGCGGCAGCGGGCTTGTAATGGGTTAAGTGATAACAGATGTCTGGAAATATAGGGGCAAATCCAGATCTCCATTCAGGCTATCCCTGTATTCATTTTACAGGGGGCTGTGATAATGATTGGATTGAATAAGTAGTCCTAATTTATGTGTTGCTAAATACCCCGGCCATCAGCGGCCGGGGCAGGTGAGATTACTCTACCGTTAAAATACGCGTGGTATTAGTAGAACCCACGGTACTCATCACGTCGCCCTGGGTGACAATCACCAGGTCACCAGACATCAAGTAACCTTTATCGCGCAGCAGATTAACCGCTTCGCTGGCAGCTGCTACGCCGTCATTAGCGCTATCAAAGTGCACCGGCGTAACGCCACGATAGAGAGCAGTCAGGTTCAGCGTACGTTCATGGCGCGACATGGCGAAAATTGGTAGACCAGAGCTGATACGGGAGGTCATCAGCGCGGTACGACCCGATTCGGTCATGGTAATAATCGCCGTAACGCCTTTCAGGTGGTTAGCTGCGTACATTGCTGACATGGCAATAGCTTCTTCCACATTGTCGAACTGAACGTCCAGACGGTGTTTAGAAACGTTGATGCTCGGGATTTTTTCCGCACCCAGGCAAACGCGCGCCATGGCTGCAACAGTTTCTGACGGATACTGCCCTGCGGCAGTTTCTGCAGACAGCATCACAGCGTCAGTACCATCCAGAACGGCGTTTGCTACGTCCATGACTTCTGCACGCGTCGGCATCGGGTTAGTAATCATTGACTCCATCATCTGGGTCGCCGTGATTACCGCTCGGTTTAGCTGACGCGCACGACGGATCAACGCTTTCTGAATGCCGACCAGTTCCGGGTCGCCAATTTCCACACCGAGGTCGCCACGTGCAACCATTACCACGTCAGAGGCGAGGATGATGTCATCCATTGCATCCTGGCTGCAAACGGCTTCCGCACGTTCAACCTTGGCAACAATTTTCGCATCACATCCTGCATCGCGTGCCAGGCGACGGGCATAGTTCAGATCTTCGCCACAGCGTGGGAAGGAGACAGCCAGGTAATCTACGCCAATCAACGCCGCAGTCTTAATGTCTGCTTTGTCTTTTTCGGTCAGCGCTTCAGCCGACAAACCGCCGCCAAGTTTGTTGATACCTTTATTGTTGGAGAGGGGACCACCGACGGTGACTTCGGTGAACACTTTCATGCCCTGAACTTCCAGTACTTTTAACTGGACGCGACCATCGTCCAGCAGCAGGATGTCACCAGGCACGACGTCAGCAGGCAGGCCTTTGTAGTCGATACCGACTTTTTCTTTGTCGCCTTCACCTTTACCCAGGTTGGCGTCGAGCAGGAATTTATCCCCAATATTGAGGAAAACTTTGCCTTCTTTAAAGGTGGATACACGGATTTTGGGCCCCTGGAGGTCACCCAGAATAGCCACATGACGCCCCAGTTTTGCGGCAATCTCACGAACTTTATCCGCGCGCATTTTGTGATCTTCAGGCGAGCCGTGAGAAAAGTTCATACGTACAACGTTGGCACCCGCCGCGATAACTTTTTCAAGATTATTATCGCGATCTGTTGCTGGGCCTAACGTGGTAACGATTTTTGTTCTGCGAAGCCTTCTGGACATGTAATACTCCGTTGACTGAAACAACCAGGTGTTGCTTGAACATGAAATCCGAATGAAATAACGCCGCGATGGCGATAAATTAATCTCATTCGGATGTCGTATAAGATTAGGACAGTGACAGTCGTTTTTAGCGATCGTCACTTAAATTAAGTAACTGCTTATCAAAACGCGATTCCTTCAGCGCTTCCTTGACCCGCTTCAAGTTATCTCTGAATTTTGCACCGCGTCGCAAAGTAAATCCTGTCGCCAGCACATCTATCACGGTCAGCTGTGCAAGTCGAGAAACCATGGGCATATAAATGTCAGTATCTTCCGGTACGTCGAGGTAATTGCCAGCGTTGCTTCCCGGGCGAGCGGGGTACCCGCAGAGGTGAGGGCAATCACCATTGCGTCGTTTTCGCGAGCCAGCTGCGCCAGCTTGACCAGATTTTTGTTCTTCCAGTGTGAGAAATCAGCACCACCACGTCTCCGTCGCTACAATTCATACAACTCATGCGTTGCAGCACGATATCATCGGAGTACACCACCGGAACATTAAAACGAAAGAACTTATTCATCGCATCGTGGGCAACGGCGGCTGAAGAGCCTAATCCGAAAAAGGCGATTTTTTTTGCCTGAGTGAGCAAGTCGACGGCGCGGTTGATGGCAGATTTATCCAGTGAATGACGGACATGATCAAGCGTTGCCATTGCGGACTCAAATATTTTCCCTGTGTATGATTCAACGCTGTCATCTTCATTGACATTGCGATTAACATAGGGAGTGCCATTCGCCAGACTCTGTGCCAGATGAAGTTTAAAATCAGGAAAACCGCGCGTGTCCATGCTGCGACAGAAACGATTCACCGTCGGTTCGCTAACATTGGCTTCCAGTGCCATAGCAGCAATACTCGAATGGATCGCGTTATCGGGCGAAGCCAGAATGACCTCGGCAACTTTGCGCTCTGATTTGCTCAAATGTTCCAGCTGAGACTGGATTTTTTCCAGCATATTCATGATGTAAAGAGACTCACGGGTAATGACGATTTCCGCACTGAAAGAAATCGAAATGCAGTTTTGTCAGATATTACGCCTGTGTGCCGTGTTAATGACAAAAGCAGATAAAAAAGTTGTTATTTTTTTTCATAACATGATCAGTATCAGATTTTTACCGAATGGAAAACGATGATTTTTTTATCAGTTTTGCCGCACTTTGCGCGCTTTTCCCGTAATCGCACGGGTGGATAAGCGTTTACAGTTTTCGCAAGCTCGTAAAAGCAGTACAGTGCACCGTAAGAAAATTACAAGTATACCCTGGCTTAAGTACCGGGTTAGTTAACTTAAGGAGAATGACATGGCGGTAACGCAAACAGCCCAGGCCTGTGACCTGGTCATTTTCGGCGCGAAAGGCGACCTTGCGCGTCGTAAATTGCTGCCTTCCCTGTATCAACTGGAAAAAGCCGGTCAGCTCAACCCGGACACCCGGATTATCGGCGTAGGGCGTGCTGACTGGGATAAAGCGGCATATACCAAAGTTGTCCGCGAGGCGCTCGAAACTTTCATGAAAGAAACCATTGATGAAGGTTTATGGGACACCCTGAGTGCACGTCTGGATTTTTGTAATCTCGATGTCAATGACACTGCTGCATTCAACCGTCTCGGCGCGATGCTGGATCAAAAAAATCGTATCACCATTAACTACTTTGCCATGCCGCCCAGCACTTTTGGCGCAATTTGCAAAGGGCTTGGCGAGGCAAAACTGAATGCTAAACCGGCACGCGTAGTCATGGAGAAACCGCTGGGGACGTCGCTGGCGACCTCGCAGGAAATCAATGATCAGGTTGGCGAATACTTCGAGGAGTGCCAGGTTTACCGTATCGACCACTATCTTGGTAAAGAAACGGTGCTGAACCTGTTGGCGCTGCGTTTTGCTAACTCCCTGTTTGTGAATAACTGGGACAATCGCACCATTGATCATGTTGAGATTACCGTGGCAGAAGAAGTGGGGATCGAAGGGCGCTGGGGCTATTTTGATAAAGCCGGTCAGATGCGTGACATGATTCAGAACCACCTGCTACAAATTCTCTGCATGATTGCGATGTCTCCGCCATCTGACCTGAGCGCAGACAGCATCCGCGATGAAAAAGTGAAAGTACTGAAGTCCCTGCGCCGCATCGACCGCTCCAACGTACGCGAAAAAACCGTACGTGGGCAATATACTGCGGGCTTCGCCCAGGGCAAAAAAGTGCCGGGATATCTGGAAGAAGAGGGCGCGAACAAGAGCAGCAATACAGAAACCTTCGTGGCGATCCGCGTCGACATTGATAACTGGCGCTGGGCCGGTGTGCCATTCTACCTGCGTACTGGTAAACGTCTGCCGACCAAATGTTCTGAAGTCGTGGTCTATTTCAAAACACCTGAACTGAATCTGTTTAAAGAGTCGTGGCAGGATCTGCCGCAGAATAAACTGACTATCCGTCTGCAACCTGATGAAGGCGTGGATATCCAGGTACTGAATAAAGTTCCTGGCCTTGACCACAAACATAACCTGCAAATCACCAAGCTGGATCTGAGCTATTCAGAAACCTTTAATCAGACGCATCTGGCGGATGCCTATGAACGTCTGCTGCTGGAAACCATGCGTGGTATTCAGGCACTGTTTGTACGTCGTGATGAAGTGGAAGAAGCCTGGAAATGGGTAGACTCCATTACTGAGGCGTGGGCGATGGACAATGATGCGCCGAAACCGTATCAGGCCGGAACCTGGGGACCCGTTGCCTCGGTGGCGATGATTACCCGTGATGGTCGTTCCTGGAATGAGTTTGAGTAATATCTGCGCTTATCCTTTATGGTTATTTTACCGGTAACATGATCTTGCACAGATTGTAGAACAATTTTTACACTTTCAGGCCTCGTGCGGATTCACCCACGAGGCTTTTTTTATTACACTGACTGAAACGTTTTTGCCCTATGAGCTCCGGTTACAGGCGTTTCACTCATAAATCCTCTGAATGAAACGCGTTGTGAATCATCCTGCTCTGACAACTCAATTTCAGGAGCCTTTATGAATCCACAATTGTTACGCGTAACAAATCGAATCATTGAACGTTCGCGCGAGACTCGCTCTGCTTATCTCGCCCGGATAGAACAAGCGAAAACGTCGACCGTTCATCGTTCGCAGTTGGCATGCGGTAACCTGGCACACGGTTTCGCTGCCTGCCAGCCAGAAGACAAAGCCTCTTTGAAAAGCATGTTGCGTAACAATATCGCCATCATCACCTCCTATAACGACATGCTCTCCGCGCACCAGCCTTATGAACACTATCCAGAAATCATTCGTAAAGCCCTGCATGAAGCGAATGCGGTTGGTCAGGTTGCGGGCGGTGTTCCGGCGATGTGTGATGGTGTCACCCAGGGGCAGGATGGAATGGAATTGTCGCTGCTAAGCCGCGAAGTGATAGCGATGTCTGCGGCGGTGGGGCTGTCCCATAACATGTTTGATGGTGCTCTGTTCCTCGGTGTGTGCGACAAGATTGTCCCGGGTCTGACGATGGCAGCCCTGTCGTTTGGTCATTTGCCTGCGGTGTTTGTGCCGTCTGGACCGATGGCAAGCGGTTTGCCAAATAAAGAAAAAGTGCGTATTCGCCAGCTTTATGCCGAAGGTAAAGTGGACCGCATGGCCTTACTGGAGTCAGAAGCCGCGTCTTACCATGCGCCGGGAACATGTACTTTCTACGGTACTGCCAACACCAACCAGATGGTGGTGGAATTTATGGGGATGCAGTCGCCAGGCTCTTCTTTTGTTCATCCGGATTCTCCGCTGCGCGATGCTTTGACCGCTGCCGCTGCGCGTCAGGTTACACGCATGACCGGTAATGGTAATGAATGGATGCCGATCGGTAAGATGATCGATGAGAAAGTGGTGGTGAACGGTATCGTTGCACTGCTGGCGACCGGTGGTTCCACTAACCACACCATGCACCTGGTGGCGATGGCGCGCGCGGCCGGTATTCAGATTAACTGGGATGACTTCTCTGACCTTTCTGATGTTGTACCGCTGATGGCACGTCTCTACCCGAACGGTCCGGCCGATATTAACCACTTCCAGGCGGCAGGTGGCGTACCGGTTCTGGTGCGTGAACTGCTCAAAGCAGGCCTGCTGCATGAAGATGTCAATACGGTGGCAGGCTTTGGTCTGTCTCGTTATACCCTTGAACCATGGCTGAATAATGGTGAACTGGACTGGCGGGAAGGGGCGGAAAAATCACTCGACAGCAATGTGATCGCTTCCTTCGAACAACCTTTCTCTCATCATGGTGGGACAAAAGTGTTAAGCGGTAACCTGGGCCGTGCGGTTATGAAAACCTCTGCCGTGCCGGTTGAGAACCAGGTGATTGAAGCGCCAGCGGTTGTTTTTGAAAGCCAGCATGACGTTATGCCGGCCTTTGAAGCGGGTTTGCTGGACCGCGATTGTGTCGTTGTTGTCCGTCATCAGGGGCCAAAAGCGAACGGAATGCCAGAATTACATAAACTCATGCCGCCACTTGGTGTATTATTGGACCGGTGTTTCAAAATTGCGTTAGTTACCGATGGACGACTCTCCGGCGCTTCAGGTAAAGTGCCGTCAGCTATCCACGTAACACCAGAAGCCTACGATGGCGGGCTGCTGGCAAAAGTGCGCGACGGGGACATCATTCGTGTGAATGGACAGACAGGCGAACTGACGCTGCTGGTAGACGAAGCGGAACTGGCTGCTCGCGAACCGCACATTCCTGACCTGAGCGCGTCACGCGTGGGGACAGGACGTGAATTATTCAGCGCCTTGCGTGAAAAACTGTCCGGTGCCGAACAGGGCGCAACCTGTATCACTTTTTAAGACGACAAATTTATAATCAGGCGAGAGAAAACTCTGATGAAAAACTGGAAAACAAGTGCAGAATCAATCCTGACCACCGGCCCGGTTGTACCGGTTATCGTGGTAAAAAAACTGGAACACGCAGTGCCGATGGCAAAAGCGTTGGTTGCTGGTGGGGTGCGCGTTCTGGAAGTGACTCTGCGTACCGAGTGTGCAGTTGACGCTATCCGTGCTATCGCCAAAGAAGTGCCTGAAGCGATTGTGGGTGCCGGTACGGTGCTGAATCCACAGCAGCTGGCAGAAGTCACTGAAGCGGGTGCACAGTTCGCAATTAGCCCGGGTCTGACCGAGCCGCTGCTGAAAGCTGCTACCGAAGGGACTATTCCTCTAATTCCGGGGATCAGCACTGTTTCCGAACTGATGCTGGGTATGGACTACGGTTTGAAAGAGTTCAAATTCTTCCCGGCTGAAGCTAACGGCGGCGTGAAAGCCCTGCAGGCGATCGCGGGTCCGTTCTCCCAGGTCCGTTTCTGCCCGACGGGTGGTATTTCTCCGGCTAACTACCGTGACTACCTGGCGCTGAAAAGCGTGCTGTGCATCGGTGGTTCCTGGCTGGTTCCGGCAGATGCGCTGGAAGCGGGCGATTACGACCGCATTACTAAGCTGGCGCGTGAAGCTGTAGAAGGCGCTAAGCTGTAAAAGTCAAAACGCCCGATCTACGATCGGGCATTTTTGTAGCGTTTTTTTGCCGGGTTTAACCCTGTACTTTTACCTGTCCGGCGGCGTGCTTCGCGCGTTCAATGGCGTCAACAACACTCTCAGCGGTCGCCAGCGCAACACCCAGACGACGGCTGCCATCAATTTCCGGCTTACCAAATAAACGAATCTGCAAATCTGCGCCTACGGCATTCTGCACATTATCAAACGTGACATTCTGACTGGTCAGTTGTGGCAGAATAACGGCAGAAGCTGCAGGACCATACTGACGGATCCCGCCAACCGGAAGTCCGAGGAAGGCACGTACATGCAGGGCAAACTCTGAAAGATCTTGAGAAATTAACGTCACCATCCCGGTATCATGTGGACGAGGGGAGACCTCACTGAAAATCACCTCATCACTACAGACAAACAGCTCGACACCAAACAGACCATAACCGCCCAGTGCCAGCACCACTTTACGGGCAATCTCCTGCGCACGTTCAAGGGCAAGCGGGCTCATTTGCTGTGGTTGCCAGGATTCACGGTAGTCGCCATCTTCCTGGCGATGACCTACCGGTGCACAGAAATGGACGCCATCCACCGCGCTGACGGTTAGCAAGGTAATTTCGAAGTCAAACTTAACGACGCCTTCAACAATTACGCGGCCCGCTCCGGCGCGACCGCCTTGCTGAGCGTACTTCCATGCCTGAGCAAGTTGCTCTGCAGAACGAATAAACGTCTGCCCCTTGCCGGAAGAGCTCATCACCGGTTTTACAATGCAGGGATAGCCAATGTCAGCAACCGCCTCGCGGAAAAGGCTTTCGCTATCGGCAAAACGATAAGTGGAAGTGGGCAGCTGCAGCTCTTCTGCCGCCAGGCGACGGATACCCTCGCGATTCATCGTTAATTTCGTTGCGCGAGCGCAGGGGACAACATTCAGTCCTTCCTCTTCAAGTTGGATCAGCATATCGGTGGCAATAGCTTCGATCTCCGGCACGATATAATGTGGTTTTTCCAGTTCAACCACACGGCGTAATGCATCACCATCAAGCATATTAATGACATGGGAGCGATGCGCGACATGCATGGCTGGTGCGTCGGCATAGCGATCGACGGCAATCACCTCTACGCCGAGACGCTGACACTCGATTGCCACTTCTTTACCCAGTTCACCGGAGCCTAATAACATCACGCGAGTTGCTGCCGGACGCAGCGCAGTGCCTAATAACGTCATAACGAATATCCCCTGATTAATTCCGCGCGCAGTATAAACGAAAACGTTTGCGTGTGTCTTTATTGCTGATGTTGATTTCTCAACCGAAAAGAAATATACTGTATAAAATCACAGTTATTATGAGAGGCTGCAAATGGCGGTTGAAGTTAAATACGTAGTCATTCGTGAGGGCGAAGAGAAAATGTCGTTTACCAGCAAAAAGGAAGCCGAGCAACGTGAAGCCCTTTCGCTATGGCTGGCAGAACAAAAAGATGTGCTGAGCACCATTCTGAAAACCGGCAAATTACCGTCCCCACCCACAGGTCGTCGGTGCTGAATCCGAAGAGGAAGATGCCTCACACGCGGCCTGAAGCAACTTGCGCTCCTGACAATTTGTACCATGCTTTCTCCTGAATCATTGTGCTATGGAGAAAAACATGAAAAAAAGAGGGGCGTTTTTAGGGCTGTTGTTGGTTTCTGCCTGCGCATCAGTTTTCGCTGCCAATAATGAAACCAGCAAGTCGGTCACTTTCCCAAAGTGTGAAGGTCTGGATGCTGCCGGAATTGCCGCGAGCGTAAAACGTGATTATCAACAAAATCGCGTGGCGCGTTGGGCAGATGATCAAAAAATTGTCGGTCAGGCCGATCCCGTGGCTTGGGTCAGTTTGCAGGACATTCAGGGTAAAGATGATAAATGGTCAGTACCGCTAACCGTGCGTGGTAAAAGTGCCGATATTCATTACCAGGTCAGCGTGGACTGCAAAGCGGGAATGGCGGAATATCAGCGGCGTTAATGGCTTCTGATAATTTGATTGACCGTTGGCGGATGCGGCGCGAGTGCCTTGTCCGCCCCAGAACGCACCACAATCGTAGGCCTGAGAAGACGCAACAGCGTCGCATCGGGCAATCAGCATCAAACAATGCCACTCAAAACGACAAACTACTTTCACCTAAAATACCCTTATCACCTGATATACAGTAAATACCTTACCTGGCGCGAATTTCTTTGAATAACGGCCTACCGCCCCGCTTATTTGCGCATCTTTTGTCTCGATATACATTTTCTGACATCCTCATCCGCTATGCTACAGGCACTAAAAATGGTTATTGAGTAACTGGTTAAATCAACTGCAATCCCTGCTTGGGCAAAGCAGTTCTTCTATCTCCTCGTCTGCGGATCAGGGATTGGGCAAACTGTTAGTGCCAGGCGCATTAGGCGGACTGGCTGGGCTGCTGGTCGCAAATAAATCAGCACGTAAACTTCTTACGAAATATGGCACCAACGCGTTACTGGTTGGCGGCGGAGCGGTAGCGGGTACGGTGCTGTGGAATAAATACAAAGATAAAATTCGCGCGGCGCATCAGGACGAACCGCAGTTTGGCGCGCAAAGTACGCCGCTGGATGAGCGTACAGAACGTTTGATCCTTGCGCTGGTCTTTGCCGCTAAAAGTGATGGTCATATTGATGCCAAAGAACGTGCGGCAATCGACCAGCAATTGCGTGAAGCCGGCGTGGAAGAGCAGGGGCGTGTACTCATTGAGCAGGCAATCGAACAACCGCTGGATCCACAACGCCTGGCTACCGGGGTCCGCAATGAAGAAGAGGCGCTGGAAATCTATTTCCTGAGTTGCGCGGCTATTGATATTGACCATTTTATGGAACGCAGTTACCTGAATGCACTGGGTGACGCGCTGAAAATCCCCCAGGATGTTCGTGACGGCATTGAACGCGATCTCGAACAGCAAAAACGCACTTTGGCGGAATAATTCCGCTCTCTGGATAGCCTGAAGTTGACTATTTCGGGCTATCCAGAATCGCACAGCCATTTGAACAGGCTGATTTTCTCTGTCTGCATAACATTCGATATCCGCGCCATTACCTGTCATCATCTAAGCAATGACTCCCCTGTTTCGCTTGCATCCCCGGTGAGTTTTGCCACCCTTATAAGATGTTTCAACCAGAAAGAACAATAACATGCTACCAAAAGCCGCCCGCATTCCCCACGCCATGACGCTTCATGGCGATACGCGCATCGATAATTACTACTGGCTGCGGGACGATACGCGTTCTCAGCCAGAAGTCCTGGACTACCTGCAACAAGAAAATAGTTACGGTCATCGGGTGATGGCCTCACAACAAGCCTTGCAGGATCGCATCTTAAAGGAAATCATCGACCGCATTCCGCAACGAGAAGTTTCTGCGCCCTACATCAAAAATGGCTACCGCTATCGGCATATTTATGAACCAGGCTGTGAATATGCTATCTACCAGCGTCAATCGGCATTCAGTGAAGAGTGGGATGAGTGGGAAACATTGCTCGATGCCAATAAGCGCGCAGCTCATAGTGAGTTTTATTCGATGGGCGGAATGGCGATTACGCCCGATAACACCATTATGGCGCTGGCAGAAGATTTTCTTTCCCGACGCCAGTACGGCATTCGTTTTCGTAATCTGGAAACTGGAAACTGGTAACTGGTACCCGGAACTGCTGGATAACGTTGAACCCAGCTTTGTCTGGGCAAATGACTCCTGGACTTTCTACTATGTTCGCAAGCATCCGGTGACGCTGCTGCCTTATCAGGTCTGGCGTCACGCCATCGGTACGCCAGCATCGCAAGATAAACTGATCTACGAAGAAAAAGACGATACCTATTACGTCAGCCTGCATAAAACGACCTCGAAGCACTATGTAGTCATTCATTTGGCCAGCGCCACCACCAGTGAAGTTCGCCTGCTGGACGCGGAAATGGCCGATGCCGAGCCGTTTGTTTTTCTGCCGCGCCGCAAAGATCACGAATACAGCCTTGATCACTACCAGCATCGGTTTTATCTGCGTTCCAACCGCCACGGCAAAAACTTTGGCTTATACCGTACCCGCCTGCGTGATGAGCAACAGTGGGAAGAGTTAATTCCGCCACGCGAAAACATCATGCTGGAAGGGTTTACGCTGTTTACCGACTGGCTGGTGGTTGAAGAGCGTCAGCGTGGGTTAACCAGTTTGCGCCAAATTAACCGCAAGACCCGGGAAGTCATTGGTATTGCCTTTGATGATCCAGCCTATGTGACCTGGATTGCCTACAATCCAGAACCTGAAACCGCGCGATTGCGTTATGGTTATTCTTCCATGACCACACCAGACACTTTGTTTGAACTGGATATGGATACCGGTGAGCGTCGTGTATTAAAACAAACGGAAGTTCCTGGTTTTGATGCGGCGAATTACCGCAGTGAACACCTGTGGATAGTCGCCCGTGATGGCGTCGAAGTTCCGGTTTCGTTGGTCTACCATCGCAAACATTTTCGCAAAGGACACAACCCGTTGCTGGTGTATGGCTATGGTTCTTACGGCGCAAGTATTGATGCCGATTTCAGTTTTAGCCGCTTGAGTTTGTTAGATCGTGGCTTTGTCTACGCCATTGTCCATGTTCGCGGCGGTGGTGAGCTGGGGCAACAATGGTACGAAGACGGAAAATTTCTGAAGAAGAAAAATACGTTTAATGATTATCTTGATGCCTGCGATGCATTGTTAAAACTGGGCTATGGCTTTCCTTCGCTTTGTTATGCGATGGGCGGGAGTGCGGGGGGCATGTTGATGGGCGTTGCAATTAATCAACGCCCGGAATTATTCCACGGCGTTATCGCCCAGGTACCGTTTGTTGATGTTGTAACAACGATGCTTGATGAATCAATTCCTCTTACCACTGGTGAGTTTGAAGAGTGGGGTAACCCGCAGGATCCGCAATATTACGAGTACATGAAAAGCTACAGCCCGTATGACAACGTCACCGCACAGGCTTATCCGCATTTACTGGTAACGACCGGTTTACACGATTCTCAGGTGCAATATTGGGAACCGGCAAAATGGGTCGCTAAATTGCGCGAGCTGAAAACCGATAACCATCTTTTATTGCTCTGTACCGACATGGACTCAGGCCATGGCGGTAAATCTGGCCGCTTTAAATCGTACGAAGGCGTAGCGATGGAATATGCTTTTCTGGTCGCGCTGGCGCAGGGAACATTACCCGCTACGCCTGCGGATTAAGTCTTTTCCAGATAATGTTTCAGTGTTAAACGCAGCTCCGGGCTCATGCTGTCCAGGTTATTAAATGACCAGCGCAGATAGCCCGGATCGCGTTCGGCAACGTCGGAAACCGCTTTGCCACGGTATTTGCCAAAGGTGAAGGTCGTCATCAACGACGGACGTCCGGTGATATCGGCCATCTGTTCTGCCGTCCAGCCGGAGGTGTTCATAATATCGATAAGCAACGCGGCGGTGATATAACAGTCATACAACGCGCGGTGATGATGCAGGCCCGGCGGCGTCTGTACATTGAGCTTCCGTGTTTTATATAACGCCATATTGCTGTACTTGATCCCTGGCCACAAACGACGGGCCAGTTTCATAGTGCAAATCCACTCACCGGGCATCTCAGGCAGTACGCGGCGGTCAAAGCTGGCGTTGTGCGCGACATACCATTCACTACCGTAATAGTGTGGGATCACATCTTCAATCCACGGTTTATCGGCGACCATGGCTTCGGTGATGCGATGAATCGCCATCGCTTGTGGACTAATAGGACGATCGGGGCGCACCAGGTGGCTCATGGGGTTGACGATTTTTCCGTCAATGACATCAACAGAGGCAATCTCAACGATCCCTCCCTGCAAACCGCAGGTTTCTGTATCGATAATGCGCAACATGGCATGCTCCAGGCCGAAAAAGCCTAGCGTAATGGAATGATATCGCCTTGCCAACCCTGTGATGAACGCTGACCGACTAACAATAATGAACCACGATCGGCGCGAACGATGAGACGACCATATTCATCCCATAGTGCACTGTTACCACGGGCATTTGCCATCAGCACGGCAATCGAGTACTGATGTGAAAAAAATTGTAAGCGACGGGCCGACGCCAGCAGGTCGGGTTCTCCCAGACATTGCCCTGTAGTAAACAGTGAACAGGTCGGGTCCATATCCATACCTTGCGGTTGTTCATCGACCACCGTGATGGTTCTGGAACGACGGCCCAGACATGCACCATGACTCTGATGGTAGATCCCAGGCGTTTTTCGCCACGGTGCGAACACCGCAATTCCACGAATAAAGCGATCGTTATATTCAACGGGAAGGCCGGCAATGATGGTCATTCGCCAGGTCGTTGCGGCATAACAAAGCGGGTCTAACAGTGAGAGATCGGGTGGGGCAGGAAGGGCACGTCGCGAATAATCACACCCCAGTAAAGAAAGCGATGGAAAAACTAACAGCTGACATTGTTGCCTGGCGGCGGCCCTCACAAACTCCAGATGATGAGCTACCTGTTCGGTGAGTGAGGTTTTACGAGGCTCATATTGCGCTGCTGCAACTTTCCAGAACGACATAATGACTTCCTTTTCAAAATGACTGCAAATTATGGGTGCGGTTTAGAAAATACTCATAATTTAGCAGGCGTTATGTAAGAAAGTGTAACTCTGTATAAGTTTTATTTAAGTTTGGGCTCGTAAGGTAAACGTGACAGTTTGACCGAAGCCAAACGGTGGGCAATAAGCCTCTCGCGAAACCAGCTGCGCAAATGTTCAGGCTGTTCACGTTCAACCGCTTCAGCGATCACCGGCATATTGTAGCGTTCTTTAAATGCCACCCCGGCCGCCGCCAAATCGACATTCACTTTATCCATTTCTGTTTGATCCAGTTTAGCCAGATTCTTCAGCATTCTTAATCTCCTCATCATTCGCGGGCAAAAGTTACTAAGAGTGAGCCAGGATGGCAAGCCGGAATTGATGATCCTCGACTCAGACATTAGACAAGGTTATGCTCTGTAAAAAAGTTATTACAAAAAGGAATAGATAATATGGCTTCAACTGCACGCTCCCTTCGCTACGCGCTGGCAATCCTGACCACTTCGTTGGTGACACCTTCCGTCTGGGCACATGCGCATTTAACGCATCAGTATCCTGCGGCAAACGCGCAAGTGACAGCTGCACCGCAGGCAATCACTTTAAACTTCTCGGAAGGTGTTGAAACAGGATTCAGTGGTGCAAAAATCACGGGGCCAAAAAACGAAAATATTAAAACATTACCGGCGAAGCGAAATGAGCAGGACCAAAAGCAACTGATTGTTCCACTGGCCGATTCGCTGAAACCCGGAACCTACACCGTTGACTGGCATGTTGTTTCGGTGGACGGGCATAAAACGAAAGGACACTACACCTTTAGCGTGAAATAAATCATGCTGGCGTTTACCTGGATCGCGCTGCGATTTATCCATTTCACCTCGCTGATGCTGGTTTTTGGCTTCGCAATGTACGGTGCCTGGCTGGCCCCCTTGACGATTCGTCGCTTGCTGGCGAAGCGTTTTCTGCGTTTACAACAGCACGCTGCCGTCTGGAGTTTGATCAGTGCCACTGCAATGCTCGCCGTTCAGGGCGGGTTGATGGGAACGGGATGGACAGATGTATTTTCGCCAAACATTTGGCAGGCTGTTTTGCAAACGCAGTTTGGTGGCGTCTGGTTATGGCAAATTGTTCTCGCCCTCGTAACGTTGATCGTCGCCCTTATGCAACCGCGGAATATGCCACGTTTGCTGTTTATGCTCACTACCGCGCAATTTATTCTGCTGGCGGGAGTGGGGCATGCGACGCTGAATGAAGGGGTAACGGCGAAAATCCATCAGACTAATCACGCGATTCACCTGATTTGTGCGGCGGCGTGGTTTGGGGGATTACTGCCGGTGCTCTGGTGTATGCAACTCATCAAAGGCCGTTGGCGACACCAGGCTATTCAGGCGCTGATGCGTTTTTCATGGTGCGGGCATTTTGCGGTGATCGGCGTACTGGCAAGCGGCGTGCTTAGTGCATTGTTGATTACCGGATTTCCCCCCACGCTTACGACTTACTGGGGCCAACTCTTATTGCTCAAAGCCATCCTGGTGATGATTATGGTGGTCATTGCGCTGGCTAATCGTTATGTTCTTGTACCGCGCATGAGGCAGGATGAAGATCGTGCGGCACCCTGGTTTGTGTGGATGACTAAACTCGAATGGGCGATAGGTGCGGTAGTGCTGGTGATCATCAGCCTGCTTGCGACTCTCGAACCTTTTTGATGGATTACGAAAATGATGAAAAAAAGTATTCTGGCGTTTCTGTTACTCACCAGTTCTGCAGCGGCGCTGGCTGCACCGCAGGTGATTACCGTCAGTCGTTTTGAAGTGGGTAAAGACAAATGGGCGTTTAATCGCGAAGAGGTGATGCTGACTTGCCGACCGGGTAATGCTTTGTATGTTATTAATCCGAGTACCCTCGTGCAGTATCCTTTAAACGATATCGCACAAAAGGAAGTTGCCAGTGGGAAGACCAATGCCCAACCCATTTCGGTGATTCAGATTGATGATCCTAACAATCCCGGCAAAAAAATGAGTCTGGCACCGTTTATAGAACGAGCTGAAAAACTCTGTTAATTACCTAAAATAGCCTTTTGATTTCCAATAAAAAAACCGCCTCAGTTCTTTCACCAGAACGGGCGGTTTTTAACATTTCAGCTGATGACCACCACGCTTTTTATTGACCATTTTGCACGCAAACTGGAAAACCTGGCGTCGTCATCTATTCTTAAAGGGCAAGGCAACTAAGCCTGCATTAATGCCAACTTTTAGCGCACGGCTCTCTCCCAAGAGCCATTTCCCTGGACCGAATACAGGAATCGTATTCGGTCTTTTTTTAATTGCATTTGAAATCAATTAGTTGCAAATATCTCCCCGAAATTCCCCGAAATTTACTCGAATTTCTGTATTCCGGTCTTTTTTGGTTATATCACAACCAAAATACATTTAACAATCCATTTACGTTAAAATCAGAGCAGTAAGTACGTTTTTTCTCTCTCATCAAGATACATTTTTGTTGTCTTCTCCGATGTGTGGCCAAGTAGACGCTGAGCAAATTCTTCTCCACATGTTTCTTTGTACAATCGTCCAGCCAGGCTTCTGACTTCGTGAAAAGTTGGTGGGTTTTCACTGAACTGGATACCTGTTAATTTTCTGGCTGCGACAAATTTCTTTGTCAGGCCGTCCGGGTGAATGCTGCCGTCAGGGCTGTTTTTTCTAATCCCGGCACTGATTAGATAATCCCCCCTACTTACCATGCGGCATTGTTCAACTACTGCACCAAGTCGTAAACCAGCGACAGGAAGGCTGAGTGACAGGGGGATAGCAATCATCATTCCTGTCTTAATTTGCCTGATGTGGAGACGATCATCATAAATATCACTGAACCGCATATTCGTTATGTCTTCGCGACGTTGTCCTGTTACAAGGGCTAAATCCATAGCTAATGGGAACCATGCCGGAAGTTGATCTGCTGCCTCCCTGATGCAGTTGTATGTCTGAGGTAGCCTGAGTTTAACGGACACTCCTTCCTGAAATAGAATGGCATCAGAAGGAGCTAATAATGAGCAGAAAAAACCAACGTTACTCTAAAGAGTTCAAAGCCGAAGCTGTCAGAACGGTTCCTGAAAATCAACTT
>NZ_MDGW01000586.1:0-17132 GCF_001712525.1 Shigella sp. FC1661 | reverse complement strand
GTCTTCGGTGAACGCACTCTGGCCACACTGGAGCGTCTTCTGAGCCTGCTGTCGGCCTTTGAGGTCGTGGTATGGATGACGGATGGCTGGCCGCTGTATGAATCACGCCTGAAGGGAAAGCTGCACGTTATCAGCAAGCGTTACACTCAGCGCATTGAGCGACATAATCTGAATCTGAGACAACATCTGGCAAGGCTGGGACGGAAGTCACTGTCGTTCTCAAATCGGTGGAGCTGCATGACAAGGTCATCGGGCATTATCTGAACATAAAACACTATCAGTAAGTTGGAGTCATTACCCATTGGCATTATGGTTATTGATCTTTTTGCCGTGCAACGTAATGGTGCCGGCCGATTTCTCGCGAATACCAAATAACGTCTCAACAATATCGGTACGTTTCGCCCCCATCAGCCCGGCAATACCGAGGATCTCCCCTTTATGCAGATCAAACGAGACATCACGGATCGACGGCTGGCGCAGTGACGTCAGGTTACGCACCTCGAGGATGACTTCGCCCGGCTTGTTTTCTTTGTCAGGGAAACGCTGGTTAAGAGAACGCCCAACCATCATGGCGATGATCTTGTCCATCGTCAGTCCTGCCAGCGGTTCGGTGGCGATCCACTGACCGTCGCGCAATACGGTAACTTCATCACATAACTGGAAGATTTCCTCCATTTTATGCGAGATATAAACAATACCGCAGCCGCGCTCTTTTAATTTACGAATAATAGTGAACAGATGATTGACCTCTTTTTCGGTTAACGAAGAAGTCGGTTCATCCATAATCACAATTTTCGCGTTATAGGAAAACGCTTTGGCGATTTCGATCATCTGCATTTGCGAAACAGATAATGTGCCGACGCGCGCACGCGGATCGATATCAATATCCAGTTCATCAAAAATCGCTTTGGTTTCGCGGTACATTTTGTCCTGATCGACAAACATGCCTTTGGTGGGGTATCGCCCAAGCCACATGTTGTCCATCACCGAACGTTGTAATACCAGGTTTAACTCCTGGTGTACCATCGAAATACCATTTTCCAGTGCTTCTTTGGCCGAATAGAAATCGATCTCTTTACCCTGGAATAAAATGGTGCCGGAGTCTTTTTGATAAATACCAAACAAGCATTTTAATAATGTTGATTTTCCTGCGCCGTTTTCCCCCATTAATGCATGGATAGAATGTGGCCGGACTTTTAAATTAACGTTATCAAGTGCCTTAACACCAGGAAAGGACTTGTTGATACCGCTCATTTCCAACAAGTATTCCCCGGAGGACGGAGTCGTTGAGCTGACCATATAATTTTACCTTGTTGGTCATACAATAAGGGCGCAGTAATAGACTGCGCCCAATCAGTCTTATTTCTTGCTGAATTCAGCCAGGTTGTCTTTATCTACGCCAACATAAGGTACGCGGACCACTTTGTTGTCGATTTTCCAGTTGGTGCCATCAGCCGCACCTTTACCATCGGCCAGGTTTTTCGCCAGATCAAAGGTCGCTTTCGCCTGGTTGTTAGCATCGTTCAGTACGGTGCCCGCCAGTGCACCGGATTTCACCAGCGCCAGCGCTTCTGGCAGAGCATCGACGCCAAACACCGGAATGCTGGACTTGTTGTGTGCTTTCAGTGCTTCTACCGCGCCCATTGCCATCGCATCGTTGTTGGCGATAACCACTTCGATTTTGTTGGCGTTCGGGCCAGACAGCCAGGCGTCCATCTTATCTTTCGCCTGAGCGGTATCCCACATTGCGGTATCTAACTGTAACTGTTCAGTTTTGATGCCTTTATCGTTCAATTCTTTAATCACGTAAGTGGTACGTGCTTCTGCATCCGGATGGCCCGGTTCACCTTTCAGCAGTACGGACTGAATCTGACCGTCTTTGTTCAGATCCCAACCCTGATTCGCCGCCCAGTGTTTAGCAATCAAATCGCCCTGAATAATGCCGGACTCTTTGGAGTCAGTGCCAACGTAGTAGGCTTTGTCGTAGCTATCCAGCGCCTTACGAGACGGTTCTTTGTTGAAGAAAACCACCGGCACGTTTTGCCCACGCGCTTTCTCAATCACCGTACCCGCAGCTGCCGGGTCAACCAGGTTGATTGCCAGTGCCTTCACCCCTTTCGCCAGCAATACGTCGATCTGATCGTTCTGCTTGGACTGGTCATTCTGAGAATCATTCATCAGCAGCTGAACATCTGGCGCGGCTTTCGCATCTTGCTCAATAGCCTTGCGCACTACAGACATAAAGTTATCGTCGTACTTATAGATTGTTACACCAATGCGAGTATCAGCAGCGTGTGCAGCGGCACCGAATAACATGCTGGCCATCACAGCAGACAGGGTTAACACCTTCTTATTCATGGTATCTCCGGTTTTTCTTATGCAGGGTAGTGCTTGAGATAAATGCTCGGCAGGGCAGTAGAGTTAATGAAGTGTTACTGAACGCCGAAGCTCACTTTTTAAAATTCGTTCTTCCATGCCCGGTAACGCTCCAGAAAACGGCTTTAATTGTTGTTATGACGCTATTACCTCGGTGAAAGTGATTATTCACTGTTACATACGGGTTACAACGTTAAAACGGTGCAATCATAGCTATCACATTGTTAAGATACTGTGAAATCACTCACAGATTGAAAGCGGTTACATCGCCTGATTTGTTGAGTTAGTGATCGCCGCCGCATTCTGGCGCGTTGCGACAGAATGGCGACGCACTAACGTCGGCATAAAACAGTGGCTGGCACGAGGATCAATATTGCCTGCTGCCCCCTGCAAGGCCAGTTCGGTGGCTAATTTAGCCATTGAAGCAATGGGATAACGCACGGTCGTTAATTGCGGGCGGTGTAACGGGCGATGGGAATATCATCGAAACCGATGATTGAGAGATGTAACGGAATCGCAATGCCATTATCTTTTAATGCTGTCAGTGCGCCAGCGGCCATATTGTCGTTATAAGCAAATATAGCGGTAAGTTGTAGATTGCGCCCCAGCAGTTCAACCATCGCCGCCTCACCGCCCGGCATGTCCGGCGTACCAGTGCCAATCCAGCTTTCCGGCGGAATAATATCCTGCTCTTTCAACGCACTCATCCAGCCTGCTTTACGCATGGCGTCATCTTCAATGCCGTGACTGGAAGAAAGATAACCAATACGTTGATGACCGTTATTCAGCAACATGCGCGTCGCCATTCGGGCACCGCTGAGATTATCCAGGCAAACGCAACGATGGGCGTACCCCGGCACAACGCGGTTGATTAACACCATACCGGGAATGTTATCCATAAATTGCGCCAGTTCATCGTCACTCAATGCTTTTGAGTGAACAATCAACGCATTACAACGCTGGCGAATTAACACCTCAATGGCGTGACGCTCTTTTTCCGCTTCATGATAGCTATTGCCGATTAGCACGTATTTCTGATGCTGCTGAGCGACTAGATCCACCGCTTTTACCAGCGCGCCGAAAAACGCATCAGAAACGTCCATCACCACCACGCCAATGGTGTCGCTAACCTGAGTTGCCAGCACCTGGGCATTGGCGTTTGGCCGATAATCCAGCTCACTCACGGCTTTCATTACTGCTTCACGCGTGTCGGCACTGACCAGCGTGCTGTTATTGAGCACCCGGGAAACCGTTGCCACAGAGACGCCAGCCTGACGCGCTACATCACGAATGGTGATCATATTCACTACCTGTTATGAGATTGCAGTAAATGACTGCTTGCTGGCGGCTATTTTGTCAGCACTGAATACAGGACTTCGTGAATCGAGTCACAGCAATGGAAACGGTTACAGCCGTTTTGTTAACGAATGTGATCCAGATCGTTATCTTGATGTTTTAGATATTGCCGTTCCGGCAGCACGCAAAGTTAACTGACGCCAGAGCCATTCCACCGGCCCCTGGCGGAAGTAACGCAGCCAGATAACAGAGAAGAGGATATTCGCCAGCCATACCGGAATAACAAACGCCAGCAGCTCCAGGCGGTCAAAATGCATAAACAAACCGAGGTGGTAAAAAAGCATGGTACAAATCAGCGTTTGCAATAGATAGTTGGTCAGCGCCATCCGTCCGACGCAGGCGATCGCAAGCACCAGCTTAAAGCGGCTCAATTGCGGCCAGAAGCCATAAAACAGCGACGCATAGCCAATCGCCTGAAACGGCGCACTCAGTTCCCGCGGCATTTGAAGTAAGAAGGCACACCAGCGATACGCCCAGTCCAGCTGCCATTGCAGGGCGATGGCAGGAAGGTTAATAGTCACCCCAATCGCCACCAGCACAAAACCAGTACGACGATAGTGACGTAAGCTGAACTGCCCTTTCAGCCAGCCGCTGCGCATCAGCGCCGCACCAATGAGCATCATCCCTGCCAGTTGCCAGCCATACTGTGCGCCCAGTGCCAGTAAACTGTTGCCAACACCATCGGCACGATTACTGATTGCTTCAACGCCGCCGTGAAGCTTCCAGTATTTTTCATACAAAATAGCCGATGCATCCGGCGTCCAGGCGCGGCTGGTCTGGCTGTCGGAAATCAGCCCCAATAACAGCAAAACGCCAAGCCCCACCAGATAAAGCATGACGCCTGTATTAAACAGGCTTTTTACCGATGGCGCATCGCGCACCAGCCGCCAGCAGATTAAGCCCACCAGCCCGTAAGCCAGCAGAATATCGCCGTCCCAGAACAATAAACCGTGAATAAAACCCAGCAAGACTAACAGCGTTAACCGCGACTGGATCCAGCGTCTGCCACGGGGCAGCAACATTTGCAGGCCCGCACCAAACAGCAGCGCAAAAAGCGTGAGGAATTTCACCTGGCCGATGAGATCGAGAAATGCCCAGGTCCATGCATCCTGCGGCGTAATAGCGCCGTACCAAGCGGGATTGAGATAAGCCGCCTTTGGTAGCCCAAAGGCGCTGATGTTTAATAGCAGGATCCCCAGAATGGCGACGCCGCGAACAAAATCGAGCGTTACGTTGCGCTCCATGGTTCCTGCCTTTTAATCAGTTGTGATGACGCACAGCGCGCAGAAACTCGTGGCGCGTATTCTGACTGGATTTGAACAATCCACCAAGAGAGGTCGTTGTTGTGGCACTGGTTGCATCGCGGATGCCACGCGCTTTCACGCAGTAATGCACCGCATCAATGGAGACAGCCACGTTATTGGTGCCCAGCAGCGTTTGTAGCGCAATAAGAATTTGCTGCGTCAGACGTTCCTGCACCTGCGGACGCTGGGCAAAGAACTGCACGATACGGTTAATTTTTGACAGACCGATCACCGAATCTTTCGGGATATAAGCCACCGTCGCTTTGCCATCGATGGTAACAAAATGGTGTTCACAGGTACTGGTCAGAGTGATATCGCGCACGGTGACCATTTCATCGACCTTCATTTTGTTTTCAATGAGGGTGATTTTCGGGAAGTTGGCGTAATCCAGACCGGAGAAAATTTCATCGACATACATTTTAGCGATGCGATGCGGCGTTTCCATCAAACTGTCATCAGCCAGGTCGAGATTCAGCAGCTGCATGATTTCGGTCATATGACCAGCAATAAGGCTTTTGCGCGTTTCGTTATCCATTTCATGCACGGGCGGGCGCAGCGGTGTTTCCAGTCCTCGCGCAACTAACGCTTCATGAACCAGGGCCGCTTCTTTACTGAGTGATGGCATTTATGATTTCTCCTGCAGGTGTGACGCCTCCGCCCTGCGTGGGGGCAAAGTTATTAAGCTGATTTACAGCCTGATTATTGTGCGTGAGGCGGCGCACATAATCCAGTATTCACAGCGATAATTATTGTAATTGCCGCTGCCTTTCATCAGCAGATGTTAAAACATCGTTATGCAAATACGGAAGTGAAAGTTACTCACAGCACATTGAATAAACGGTATGATGAAGAAATTGCAAACAACACAACAAGGAGCCACGCATGGAAATGCTCGAAGAGCACCGCTGTTTTGAAGGCTGGCAGCAACGCTGGCGACACGACTCCAGTACCTTAAACTGCCCGATGACGTTCAGTATCTTTCTCCCACCCCCTCGTGATCACACCCCGCCACCAGTGCTGTACTGGCTTTCCGGATTAACCTGCAATGACGAGAACTTCACCACCAAGGCGGGTGCCCAGCGCGTGGCGGCAGAACTGGGGATTGTACTGGTGATGCCAGACACCAGCCCGCGCGGCGAAAAGGTTGCCAACGACGATGGCTACGATTTAGGCCAGGGCGCAGGCTTTTATCTTAATGCCACGCAACCGCCGTGGGCGACGCATTACCGGATGTATGATTATCTGCGCGATGAATTACCGGCGCTGGTTCAATCGCAATTTAATGTCAGCGACCGCTGCGCCATTAGCGGTCACTCAATGGGTGGTCACGGTGCGCTGATTATGGCGCTGAAAAATCCGGGTAAATACACCAGCGTTTCGGCCTTTGCGCCAATTGTGAATCCGTGCAGCGTCCCGTGGGGAATCAAAGCGTTTAGCAGCTATTTAGGTGAGGACAAAAATGCATGGCTGGAATGGGACAGTTGCGCGCTGATGTATGCCAGTAACGCGCAGGATGCGATCCCGACGCTTATCGATCAGGGCGATAATGATCAGTTTCTTGCCGACCAGTTGCAACCTGCGGTACTGGCAGAAGCCGCGCGCCAGAAAGCGTGGCCGATGACGCTGCGTATTCAGCCGGGATATGATCACAGTTACTACTTCATCGCCTCTTTTATAGAGGATCACCTGCGCTTCCATGCGCAGTATTTACTGAAGTGAAAGTCCGCCCGGTTCGCCGGGCATCTTCTCGTCAGAAGCGATAATCCACTGCCATAAAGTAACGACGTCCGTCTTCGTTATAGCTGTAGTCGTCACGACTGAGATCCTTGTCGCCAAGGTTCAGCACGCCTGCGCGCAGTTTGACGTCTTTAGTCACCTGCCAGGCCGCGCCGGTATTCCAGATGGTATAACCGCCCGGTGTTTTAGCCGTCGCGCTGTCGGCGCGTTTCTGCCCGGTATAGTGACCAGAAACATAGAATGACCAGTCTTCCAGCGCCAGCGGTTTCCAGTCCAGCGTACCGTTAGCAGTATGGAACGGCAGATCGGATAGCGGTTTGTTTTCGCCGTTGCTGACATCACGACCATCGTTGTAGGTGTAGTTGATCGACAGTTTCCATTCATCGTTGAACGGAATTTTCAGTTCGGTTTCCACGCCCTGAATACGAGCTTTGTTAACGTTGTAGTAGCTAAATACCGGTATGCGCCGTCCGTTAGCGCCCGTCTCAAAACCAACAAAGTTTTGGTAGCCCGGTGCAGCGTTGACGTCAGACGTACGGCTGATGCTGATACGATCTTTCACATCGTTACGGAAAACGGTAACGCTGGATTCAACCCCTTCCAGCCAGCCTTCTTCACCCATGTAGTAAAGCCCCAGCTCCCAACTTTCGCTGGTTTCTGGTTTCAGATCCGGGCTACCCACAATCTTACATGCGCCACGGCAGGAATTGCTCGTCCAGTCAGGGCTAAGTTGCAACAGAGAAGGTGCTTTAAATGCCGTCGCCCAGCCCCCTTTCACCGTTACGGTGTCGGTGGCGTTATAAACCAGGTAGGCACGCGGACTCCAGTGTTCACCGTAGGTTTCGTGATCGTCCATACGCACGCCGGTCGTCAGCGCCAGCGGCTCGAAGATCCGCCATTCATCTTCCACAAACAGCGCGTACTGGCTGGCAGACGTTTTGGAGCTGGTTCCCCCGGTCAGGTTCACCGCATCGCTAAGTTTGTCGTGACGCCATTCACCGCCAACCGTGAGAAACTGATTAATCGCCGTCAGCGGCAACGTGTATTTGCCGTCGACCGTATTGCTTTCGGAAGTTATCGGGCTGCTGTTGCCAGGGTTTTTGTTCTCGACTTTCTCACCGTAGTATTTCAGTTCGCTGGTGCCGTAATCCCAACGCCCATTATGGCTGACGGAGTAGTTCTGGCGTTCCAGGCGGTTTTTGTCCAGCGAGTTCCTGACGGTCGAAACCGTATCCGGCAGTAAAATCGTGATTTTGATTCGGTGTCCAGGCAAATTCAACATTGCCGTCGCGGCTGGAGAATCCTTCAATACGCGGCGTTTCTCCGGTATCGGTGGTCGTTGAGTTTTGCGGGTCATCCTTTTCACGTTTTGCCAGGCTGCCGTAAGCTTTCATTCCCAGCACACCATCAATTAATGGTCCACTGGTAAAGAACTGACCGTTATAGGTATCACCGCGATCGCGATGTTCCTGAATGGTGGTATCGACGGTAACGGTACCCGACCATTTCTGACCGATTTTTTTGGTGATGATATTCACTACACCGCCGAGCGCATCGGAGCCGTATAGCGACGACATCGGGCCACGAACCACTTCAATACGTTCGATGGAATCGACCGGGATCCAGTTCAGATCGAAATCATTGTGGCGGAAGACGGCATTGCGGGAGTTAACGCGTTTACCGTCGACGAGAATCAGGGTGTAGCTGCTGTCCAGACCACGAATACTAACGCCCTTACGGTTATCCCCTTCGTTCGTCAGTTGTACGCCAGGCACTTCTTTGAGGACATCCTTCAGATTCTGTACCGGTTTTCGCTGCAGGTCTTCCTGGGTAATGACGCTGATACTGGCGGGTGCATCTTTGAGGTTTTGTTCAACGGAAGATGCAGTGACAACCATCGTTTCGCCATCATCATCGACCGCTAACACAGGCCATGCACAAGAAATAGCGGACAAACACAGCCCGACCCGTACGAAAGGGTTCAACCTAAACATTCCATATTTCCATGAGGTAACTACGAAAATAAAATGGGTTATCGCTCACATCTTCTTCACGTCCCCTTGCGTACGGCAGCATCGCGGTGGACTTATTTGTATGCAGGTGATCATCCCAGAAAGCCGGAACAGCCTCTGATTTGTCAGCCTTTTTTGATTGCGGCGTAACGATAATGCAAACGATAACAATTATCAATCTAAATGTTAAATTTTATATCCGCATGATTTGTCAGGGAAATGGAATTGAAAAAGCCCTCTCGGTTGAGAGGGCTTAGCAAGGAAGGGAGGAAACTTATTTCTTATCGTTCTGCGGGAACTTCATTTCGCTGTAGCGTACGAAGTGAGTTCCTTTAATCAGCTTGTAGCCGAACCAAATAATCAGGAACAGCGGGATACCAATATACGTTGCCGCTACGCCGCCCCAGTCAATGGTATCTTTCAGGAACGCTTCGTAGTTCTGGCCCAAAGTGATAATCAGACACAGAATGAATGCGAAGATCGGCCCCAGTGGGAAGAAACCTGAACGGTACGGCAGATCGTTAATGTCGTGTCCCTGCAATACGTAACCGCGACGGAAGCGATAGTGGCTAATGGCAATCCCCAGCCAGGCGATAAAACCCGTCATCCCGGAGGTGTTCAGCAGCCACAGGTATACCGTCTGGTTGCCAAACATGGAGGTCAGGAAGCACAGACCGGCAATCACCGTCGTCGCATACAGCGCATTACGCGGCACGCCACCACGCGACAGTTTAGCGAAAATGCGCGGCGCTTTACCGTCACACGCCAGGGTGTACAGCATACGAGTAGACGCATACATACCGGAGTTACCGGCTGACAGCACCGCCGTCAGAATAACTGCGTTCATCACCGCCGCCGCAGAGAGCAGACCCGCGTGCTGGAACACCAGGGTGAACGGACTAACGCTGATGTCTTTAACATCGTTACGCAGCAGGCTCGGATCGGTGTACGGAATAATCAGGCTGATAATCAGGATCGCGAACACATAGAACAACAGGATTCGCCAGAACACCTGACGTACCGCGCGTGGAATGTTTTTCGCCGGATCTTCGGACTCGCCTGCAGCAATACCGATCAGCTCGGTTCCCTGGAAAGAGAAGCCGACAATCATAGCTACGCCGATCATCGCCGCAAAACCACCAGCAAACGGCGCTTCGCCGATTGTCCAGTTGCTCCAGCCCGCAGGCTGCGCGCCTTTGAAGATACCGATAATCATCAGCACGCCAACGATGATAAAGACAATAACTGTCGTGACTTTGATCAGTGAGAACCAGTATTCCGCTTCACCAAAGCCACGAACTGAGATGTAGTTCAGCAGGAAGATAACGCCGAGGAACAACGCACTCCAGATCCAGCCCGGTGTATCCGGGAACCACCAGCTCATGACCAGCTGAGCTGCAACCAGGTCAACGGCGATAGTCACCGCCCAGTTGTACCAGTAGTTCCAGCCCAGCGCGAAGCCAAAGCCTTCTTCAACATAGTTCTGACCGTAAGTGGCAAACGAACCGGAAACCGGCATATATGCAGCCAGTTCACCGAGACTGGTCATCAGGAAGTAAACCATCAGGCCAATCAGCATATACGAGAGCAATGCCCCGCCCGGACCTGCCTGAGAAATCGTTGCGCCAGAGGCAACAAAAAGACCTGTACCGATGGAACCGCCAATGGCAATCATCGTCAGGTGACGCGCCTTTAATTCACGGCGTAAGCCCGGCGCTTCTGTGGTTTTAGTTTCGGAAACCATACAAAAATGCTATCCATCTTAAAAATGAGGCGCGATTGTAGCAGACAATTGGCAATCCTTCCGGCAGAAATACACGGTTATAAGACACCTTCATGATCGCCCAGGGATTATAAGTAAAGCAGCCAATCTCTTTTCTGGCGAATGCATGCTGAGGGCGCTGCGTCACGAAATCGACACAGCACCAGCATGTTCTTGTACAGCAACTTAACGCGGTACATTCGCGGGATCGCAATAGTCCAGAAAGCGCCGTAGCGCGTTGGAAAGGTGTTTTTGCCGATGATGTATACGCCACAACGTACGCATCAGGCGCGGCAGAGGGACCGCAACTTCACTTAATGTGCCTGCCTGCAATTGATCTTCAATCACCCGTCGCGACAGGCAACTAATTCCCAACCCATGACGCACCGCATGTTTGATTGCCTCGGAGTTACCTAATTCCATCGCCATCTCAAACTTCGGTAAATGTGACAGCAATAGATAATCGACAATCTCCCGCGTGCCGGAACCGCGTTCACGCAGGATCCACGGCGCAGCGGCCAGCTGTTCTAAGGTGATCGGACCACGAGCCAACGGCGAAGTCGGCGCGGCGAAAACCACCAGCTCGTCTTCCAGCCACGGTTCAGAAATGATTTCAGTGCTGTGGCACGGTCCTTCAATAAAGCCAATATCAACGCGGAAATCCAGCACCGCTTGCATCACGTCCTGGCTGTTCCCAACGCTAAGTTCAATCGGCAACTGCGGATAATCATGGCGATAACGGGCGATAACTGCAGGCAGAATGTAGTTACCGATGGTACTACTGGCATAGATACGAATCGCGCCGTTGTCTTCGCGAAACAGTTGTTCGATTTCAACCGCCTGTTCAAGCAATGCCAACGCACGCGGATAGAGCAGCCGCCCGTGTTCATTAACAACCAGTCTTTTCCCCACGCGATCAAACAGTTGCACGCCAAGCTGCCCTTCCAGGTCGGTCAAGGCTGCGCTCACTGCTGATTGCGACAACGCCAGCATCACCGACGCCTGGGTGGTTGATCCACTTTTCAATACTTCTGCAAAAACTTCCAACTGCCGGAGGGTGATGTGCATAGTCGCTTACCACTTATAAAGATTAATTATAAATATATAATCAATTTTATTTTTAAACCAGTTAGTCGTAACCTTATGCCCGGTTATAAGGAGAGGGTTATGACGAATATCACCTTACAGAAACAACATCGTACACTGTGGCATTTTATTCCGGGGTTAGCCCTGAGTGCAGTTATCACCGGGGTCGCCCTGTGGGGTGGTTCCATTCCCGCGGTTGCGGGTGCCGGGTTTAGTGCCCTCACCCTCGCAATCTTGTTGGGGATGGTTTTAGGCAACACCATCTATCCGCACATCTGGAAAAGCTGTGACGGTGGTGTGCTGTTTGCCAAGCAATATTTATTACGTCTGGGTATCATTCTTTATGGCTTCCGTCTGACGTTCTCGCAAATTGCCGATGTCGGTATCAGTGGGATCATCATTGACGTGTTGACGCTGTCCAGTACCTTCCTGCTGGCTTGCTTCCTGGGGCAGAAAGTGTTTGGTCTGGATAAGCACACCAGCTGGTTGATCGGTGCCGGTAGCAGTATCTGTGGTGCTGCCGCGGTACTGGCGACTGAGCCGGTAGTGAAAGCGGAAGCCAGTAAAGTAACCGTGGCTGTTGCAACCGTTGTTATCTTCGGGACCGTCGCGATTTTCCTCTACCCGGCGATATATCCGCTGATGTCTCAATGGTTTAGTCCGGAAACTTTCGGTATCTACATTGGTTCTACTGTGCACGAAGTGGCGCAGGTGGTGGCGGCAGGTCATGCCATCAGCCCGGATGCGGAAAACGCAGCAGTTATTTCCAAAATGCTGCGCGTGATGATGCTGGCTCCGTTCCTCATCCTGCTGGCGGCGCGTGTTAAACAGCTGTCTGGGGCGAACAGCGGCGAGAAAAGCAAAATCACTATTCCGTGGTTTGCCATCTTGTTCATCGTCGTTGCCATCTTTAACTCGTTCCACCTGTTACCGCAGAGCGTGGTGAACATGCTGGTAACGCTGGATACCTTCCTGCTGGCAATGGCGATGGCGGCGCTGGGTCTGACCACTCACGTCAGCGCGCTGAAAAAAGCCGGGGCGAAACCTCTGCTGATGGCACTGGTACTGTTTGCCTGGCTGATTGTTGGTGGTGGTGCGATTAACTATGTGATTCAAAGCATCATCGCATAAACCACTACATCTTGCTCCTGTTAACCCGCTATCATTACCGTTTTCCTCCAGCGGGTTTAACAGGAGTCCTCGCATGAAATACATTGGAGCGCACGTTAGTGCTGCTGGCGGTCTGGCAAATGCCGCAATTCGCGCCGCCGAAATCGACGCAACCGCGTTTGCCTTGTTCACCAAAAACCAACGTCAGTGGCGTGCCGCACCGCTCACGACGCAAACCATCGATGAATTCAAAGCGGCCTGTGAAAAATATCACTACACATCGGCGCAAATTCTTCCCCACGACAGCTATCTGATTAACCTCGGACATCCGGTCACTGAAGCTCTGGAAAAATCGCGCGATGCCTTTATAGATGAAATGCAGCGTTGCGAACAACTGGGGCTTTCTTTGCTCAACTTCCACCCTGGCAGCCATCTGATGCAGATTTCAGAAGAGGATTGCCTTGCGCGTATTGCCGAATCCATCAACATTGCGCTGGATAAAACTCAAGGTGTAACAGCGGTGATTGAAAACACCGCCGGTCAGGGCAGTAACTTAGGGTTTAAATTCGAACATCTCGCGGCGATTATCGACGGCGTGGAAGATAAATCCCGTGTCGGCGTCTGCATTGATACCTGCCATGCTTTCGCTGCCGGGTATGATTTGCGTACTCCAGCCGAATGCGAGAAAACGTTCGCGGATTTTGCCCGTATTGTTGGCTTTAAGTATCTGCGCGGGATGCACCTTAACGATGCGAAAAGCACCTTTGGCAGCCGCGTTGACCGCCATCATAGCCTCGGTGAAGACAATATCGGTCATGATGCGTTCCGCTGGATCATGCAGGACGACCGTTTCGACGGCATTCCGCTGATCCTTGAAACCATCAACCCGGATATCTGGGCAGAAGAGATCGCCTGGCTGAAAGCGCAACAAACTGAAAAAGCGGTAGCCTGAAGATGAATAACCGGGAAAAGGAGATCCTTGCAATTTTACGGCGTAACCCGCTGATTCAGCAGAACGAAATTGCGGACATGCTGCAAATCAGTCGTTCGCGCGTTGCGGCGCATATTATGGATTTAATGCGCAAAGGGCGGATTAAAGGCAAAGGTTACATTCTCACCGAGCAGGAATACTGCGTAGTGGTGGGGACAATCAATATGGATATTCGCGGGATGGCGGATATCCGTTACCCGCAAGCGGCTTCTCATCCCGGTACAATTCATTGCTCGGCGGGCGGCGTGGGACGCAACATCGCCCACAATCTGGCGCTGTTAGGCCGTGACGTCCATTTGCTTTCAGTGATTGGCGATGACTTTTATGGCGAAATGCTCCTGGAAGAAACGCGCCGTGCCGGCGTGAATGTCTCCGGCTGCGTTCGTTTGCATGGTCAAAGCACATCGACGTATCTGGCAATTGCCAATCGAGACGATCAAACCGTGCTGGCGATTAACGATACCCATCTGCTGGAACAGTTGACACCGCAACTACTGAACGGGTCGCGCGATTTACTTCGTCATGCGGGCGTGGTACTGGCTGATTGCAACCTGACAGCCGAGGCGCTGGAATGGGTCTTTACCCTCGCTGATGAAATCCCGGTGTTTGTCGATACCGTTTCAGAATTCAAAGCGGGCAAAATCAAACACTGGCTGGCGCATATTCACACCCTGAAACCCACTTTACCGGAGCTGGAAATTTTATGGGGACAGGCGATCACCAGCGATGCTGACCGTAATGCCGCAGTGAATGCATTGCATCAGCAAGGTGTTCAGCAACTGTTTGTTTATTTGCCCGATGAGTCAGTTTATTGCAGCGAAAAGGATGGAGAACAATTTTTGCTGACCGCGCCAGCGCATACGACAGTAGACAGTTTTGGTGCTGACGATGGTTTTATGGCGGGCCTAGTATATAGCTTTCTTGAAGGATACAGTTTCCGCGACAGCGCCCGTTTTGCGGTAGCCTGCGCGGCAATTTCGCGCGCCAGCGGCAGCTTAAACAACCCTACCCTGTCTGCCGATAACGCGCTTTCATTAGTGCCAATGGTGTAACAATGTTGCCGGATTCGACGCTTGACCGCATCTTATCCGGCTCATAAATTGCGCACTACGCTAAACCAATAAAGAATCCTGCAATAGTAGCACTCATCAGGTTAGAAAGTGTCGCCGCCGCCAGCGCGCGTAAACCAAGTTGGGCGATTTCCGGCGCACGGTGTGGCGCAACCGCAGAAAACGCCCCCACCACCACCCCGATAGAACCAAAGTTAGCGAAACCGCACAACGCGAAAGAAATAATCGCCACGGTTTTAGCATCCAGAGTGCCACCCGTTTGCAGATATGGCGAGAAATTGAGATAAGCGACAAATTCATTGATCGCCAGCTTCTGCCCAATCAAACTCCCGGCAAGATTTGCATCACTCCAGTCAACCCCCATCACCCACGCCAATGGGGCCAACAGGTAACCTAAAATGGACTCCAGCGAGGCATGTGCAAAACCAAACCAGCCGCCAACGCCGCCGATAATACCATTAATTAACGCAATGATGGCGACTGCCATAACAACTGTCGCTACACCGGCGGCGATTTTCAGCCCGGTCATTGCCCCTGTCGCAGCGGCTTCAATAATGCTTTTTGGCGGTGTTTCGGTGAAAGAGAGGTTATTAAAGGAAACCTGCGAAGATTCCGTAGCCGGGCTTAACAGGCGGGCAAACAAGATCCCGCCTGGGATCGCCATTAACGATGCCGCCAGCAAATATTCCACAGGTACGCCCAGGGCGGCGTAACCAATCATTGTCGAACCAGCAATCGAGGCCATGCCACTACAAATCGCTGTAAATAATTCATTGCGATTCAGATGATCGATAAAGGGTTTGACGATCGCCGGAATTTCGTTTTGCCCGAGGAAAATGGTGGTGACCGCGACGAATGACTCAATCTTGCTGATATTTAATGCTTTCTGGAATATACCGCCGAGAATGCGAATTAAAATCCCCATCACACCGATGTAGTAGAGAATACTCACCAGTGCAGTGACGAAGATAATTGCCGGTAATACCCTGAAACCAAAGATAAATCCTGCGCCATCAAACAGCGTGTCCATTTTCGGCCCGACCAGCGAACCGAAGATAAATGCGCTACCCGCGTCGCTGTACGCCATCACTTTATGCACGCCAAAAGCGACTTTTTCAGCGATCCAACGCCCTGCCGGTAACCAAAGCATAATCCCGCCAATCACGACCTGTAACACTAACGCCGCGCCAACGGTACGCAGCTGATCTTCTTCTTGTTTACTGACAGCAAAAACGCAATCGTCAGCAATACCACCATTCCCAGAACACTTCTCATGACATCCATAGTTATTATCTCTTCATGTCATATTGGGCGACGGCTTTCTGCCCATCAGAAATAGCCGGGCTTGGATCTTGCGATACTGACCCGGCTTGTTATCAACACTTAATGGGTTTTGATGTAGCCGCGCACGCACTCTTCGACTAAGCCCCAGAACCAGTCGGTATCAATAGTGATGCCGACTTTGGTATTAGCGGGCTTGCCAAGAACGCCCAGCTCGTCGCAGACGGTACGCCCATAGCAAGGGCCACTGTTGACGTCCACTTCGACGTACATCTCCTGGGTTTTAATGCCATCAGGGTTAATCAGATAACCGATGCAGGTGGCGTCGTGCACCGGGCCGCCAGCCAGGCCGTAGTTTTCGAACTGCGTTTTGAGAGTGAAGTTCATGATGTCGCTGAACAGCTCTCCGGCAGGGCCGCCTGCCCTTTCCATCCGTGCAATCACGTCCGGGGTGCAAACAGTCTGGTTGGTGAGATCGAGGCCCATCATCACTAATGGAACGCCGGAGGTGAACACCACGCGGGCTGCTTCCGGATCAGCAAAGATGTTGAACTCGGCAGATGGCGTGAAGTTGCCTGTACCGTAAGCGCCGCCCATTAGCACAATTTCACGGATTTTGGGCAGGATCGCGGGTTGCATACGCATTGCCACCGCGATATTTGAAAGCGGACCAACCGGCACCAGAGTGATATCGCCATCGCTTGCCATCAGGGTATCAATGATGTATTTCACCGCGTGGGTACTTTCTGCCTGGCGGGTCAGCGACTCGAATACCGGACCATCCAGTCCGGTTTCACCGTGAATATTATCGGCAACGATTTGTTTACGCATAATGGGGGTAATGCTGCCAACTTACTGATTTAGTGTATGATGGTGATTTTAAGGTGCTTGCGTGGCTTCCATTTCCATCAGATGTCCTTCCTGCTCCGCTACTGAAGGCGTGGTGCGTAACGGCAAAAGCACTGCCGGACATCAGCGCTATCTCTGCTCTCATTGCCGTAAAACATGGCAACTACAGTTCACTTACACCGCCTCTCAGCCCGGTAC